>JAEVYV010000260.1 GCA_023392575.1 Bacteroidota bacterium
CGCGCTGTCCTTCTGTTTTGAGAAAGGGATGACCGGCAGGGTTTCGCTTATTTATTAACCTTTTTTAACGCCCCCCAGTTTCTGCACAAAAACGGGTCTCTTTATGCCTTCTTAAAATCTGTCATCCTGTCACACGGGGAGGCTTATTTAGCTATCTTTGCTGCCTATTTTTTGTGACTATGTTTGATACTGCTACCACCAAAATGCACGATGAAGCAAGACAAGGGGAAGCCTATGCGCCTTTTGAAAATGATCCGAATAACTACAAGCGCCGCTTTTATATAGAGAGCTATGGCTGCCAGATGAATTTCAGCGACAGCGAAATCGTGGCGTCCATTTTATCCGAAAAAGGCTATGGAGCCACCCGAAATTTTGAAGAGGCTGATCTTATTTTACTCAATACCTGTTCGATCCGGGAAAAAGCAGAACAAACCGTTCGAAAGCGTTTGACGGAATTCCGCAAGCTCAAGCAAAACAAACCGGCCACCCTGATCGGTGTTTTGGGTTGCATGGCAGAGCGGCTGAAATCGAAGTTTTTGGAAGAAGAAAAGCTGGTGGATATCGTGGTGGGTCCCGATGCTTACCGCACCCTACCCCAACTGATCTCCGAGGCAGATGGCGGTCAAAAAGCCGTAAACGTTTTATTGAGCCGGGAAGAAACCTATGCCGACATTTCGCCGGTGCGCCTGAACAGCAACGGCATCAGCGCCTTTGTGAGCATTATGCGGGGGTGCAACAACATGTGTTCTTTCTGCGTAGTGCCCTTTACCCGCGGACGGGAACGCAGCCGCGACGCCGAAAGCATTGTAAAAGAATGCCGGGACCTGTTTGACAACGGCTACAAGGAAGTGACCCTGTTGGGACAAAACGTGGACAGTTATTATTTCACCCCCCAAACAGATGGCAAGCCCATAACCTTTGCCAACCTGCTGGAAATGGTGGCCCTTATTTCGCCGGAGCTGAGGGTTCGGTTTTCCACCTCTCATCCCAAAGACATTACCGACGATGTGCTGCACACCATGGCCCGGTACGAAAACATCTGCAAATACATTCACCTGCCCCTGCAAAGTGGTTCTACCCGGGTGCTGCAGTTAATGAACCGCAGCTACACCCGTGAGTGGTATATGGCCAAGGTGGACCGCATCCGCGAAATCATGCCCGACTGCGGCATCAGCTCCGATATTATTGCCGGCTTTTGTACCGAAACCGAAGAAGACCACCAGGACACCCTGTCCATGATGGCCTATGCCAAATACGACCTGAGCTATATGTTCTTTTACAGCGAACGCCCCGGAACCCTGGCGCAGCGCCGCTATCAGGACGATGTTCCCGAGGAGGTGAAAAAAAGAAGGTTGCAGGAAATTGTGGAGGTGCAAAACCGGCTGTCGCTGGAAAGCAACCAAAAAGACGTAGGAAAAATTTTTAAAGTGCTGATTGAAAGCACGTCCAAACGAAGCGAGAAAGACTGGATGGGAAGAAACTCGCAAAACAAGGTGATTGTTTTCCCCAAAGACAATGCGGGTTACAAACCCGGTGATTACGTACAGGTGAAAGTAAACGATTGCACCCAGGCAACCTTGTTAGGTAATTTAGTTTAATTGATTTAGAATGGATTTACAAAATATCAAAAACAGATTTGGTATCATCGGAAACTCGCCGGCGCTGAACTACGCCTTACAGGTGGCGACGCAGGTTTCCAATACCGATCTTACCGTTTTAATTGTTGGAGAAAGCGGTGTGGGGAAAGAAGCTTTTTCTCAAATCATACATTCGCTTTCGGCCCGAAAGCACAACCCCTTTATTGCCGTAAACTGCGGCGCCATTCCGGAAGGGACCATCGACTCGGAACTGTTTGGCCACGAAAAAGGCTCGTTCACCGGTGCAGTGGACAGCCGCAAGGGCTATTTTGAAACCGTGAATGGCGGAACCATTTTTTTGGACGAGATCGGCGAAATGCCTTTGGGCACTCAGGCCCGCCTGCTGCGGGTGCTGGAAAGCGGAGAGTTCATCCGGGTGGGTTCTTCCAAAACCCAGAAAACAGACGTACGGGTTGTTGCAGCCACCAATAAAGACCTGCTGCAACTGGTGCAGCACAACAAATTTCGGGAGGACCTTTATTACCGCCTCAATACGGTTCCCATCCGGGTGCCGGCGCTGCGGGACCGCAAAGAAGACATCCCCCTGCTCTTTCGAAAATTTGCGGTTGATTTTGCCGAACGATACAAAACGGCTCCCGTGCAACTGGATGATGAGGCCCGGCAGGCTTTGATGAACTATCCCTTCCCCGGCAATGTCCGGGAGTTGAAAAACATTGCCGAACAAATATCGGTCCTGGCAACGGACAAAGCCATCTCGGCGAAAGAACTGGCCAAGTTCCTTCCCGAAGGCAGCAGCAACCGCCTGCCGGTTTTGGCCCATGTAAACGGCGAAGCACATGAATTCAACAACGAACGGGAAATTCTGTACAAGCTTTTTTTCGACATGAAAAGAGATGTCACCGAATTGAAACGGTTGTTTTTTGAAGTCATTCAAAATCCTGCGGCGGCGCATCAAAATCCTTCCTTTCTGAACGAGGTTAAAGAATTGCAAACCCCCGAAATGACGCAGCCGGTTTTGGTATCTTCCGGTCTTCCTGCGGCCCCTCAGCCGGTGATCATGCACAATAACGACATCCATGCGCACGAAGAAGTGGAGGAAAGCCTGAACATCATGGACAAGGAAAAAGAACTGATTGTAAAAGCGTTGAAAAAACACCGGGGAAAAAGAAAAGATGCTGCTTTGGATCTGGGCATCAGCGAAAGAACCCTATACCGCAAGCTGAAGGAGTATGACATCGATCAGTGAGAATGTAAAATTTAAAATGTAAACCTTTAGAAACTTTTTTCTCTTTATGCGCCTAAAATCAAACATAGTAGTTCTTCTTACTTCTGTTCTTTCATTTTTCATTTTAAATTTTTCATTTTCTTCCTGCGGTGTCTATAGCTTTAACGACGTGGGCACCATTCCGGACAGCATCAAAACAGTTCGGGTGGATTTTATTGAAAACCGGGCCCCTTACGTGAACCCCCAATTGAGTCCCACGCTTACCGACCGGTTGAAGCAAAAAATCACCAGCCAAACCCGGTTGTCCAGCACCACCAATGATAATGCGGATTGGATATTGAGCGGCGAGATCAGGGATTATTCGGTCAGCACTACGGGTGTCACGACCAATAACGGCCGCCAGCAGTCGTCCATCAACCGGTTGACGGTTTCGGTGCACATCACCAAACTGGATCAAAAATCCAACAAAACCGAGGAGTATGATGTGAGCCGCAGCTTTGATTTTAGCGCCAACCAATCCTTGCAACAGGCCGAGTCGGCCCTGCTGGACGAAATGATTCGCAACCTTACGGATGAAATTTTCAATCGTATATTTTCTAATTGGTAGTAAATTGCCGGCATGAGCGAAAGAATACACGCATTGGCTCAACACTTGTTTGGCAAAGCAACGATTGAAGAATGTAGTCTGGAAGAGGTCAAAACCCTGGTGCAGCGGTTCCCGTATTTTGCTCCTGCGCAGTTTCTTTTGCTGGACAAGCTGAAACAAGAAGACGAGGAAGCCTATTCTTTACAGCTGCAAAAATCCATTTTATACCACCCCAATCCCCTGGAGTTTCAATACCTCATTTCTTCGGACCGGTTTCATACTGAGGTTTCTTTTGAAGAAGAAAAACAGTTTACTCCGGACGATATTTCTGAACCCGTTGTTGGTGTAGAAGAAGTACAGGTAGCCGAAGAGGCGGAGCCCTTTGTTGGTATTTCCGAAGAACCAGCAGAGGCGGTTTTGGAAACTACCGTAAACCAGCCGCCACAAGAACCCGTAATGGAGCAACCGCAGGCCTTCCCGCAAGCGGCGCAACCAACATCGGAGCCACAACCCGAAAGCAGCCGGCACATCACCGGTTTGGCCCTGCAAAATCCGGAATTGGAAAAGGCGGGCTTAACCTTTGAGCCCTTTCATACGGTGGATTATTTTGCCTCGCAGGGCATCAAGCTTTCGCAGGAAGAAATGCCCAAGGATAAGTTTGGTAAGCAATTAAGAAGCTTTACCGACTGGTTGAAAACCATGAAGCGCTTGTCGCCTGCCGAACGAAGCAGCGCTACAGACCCCGGCTTTGAAAACAAGGTGCAGCATTTGGCCGATGATTCCATCCACCAATCGGACGTTTGGACCGAGGCCATGGCCGAAGTTTGGACAAAGCAGGGAAATACCCAAAAAGCGATCGAGACATATAACAAATTAAGTTTGCTCAATCCCTCCAAAAGGGCTTATTTTGCAACGAAAATTGAAAACCTAAAGCGTTCCTGACATGACCCTTTTATTTGTAATCCTGATTATTTTGGCTTGTGTGATCCTGAGCCTCATCGTATTGGTTCAAAACCCCAAAGGTGGCGGCCTGGCCGGAAACATTGCCGGTTTCAGCAACCAGTTTATGGGCGTTAAACAAACCACAGACGTATTGGAAAAAGGCACCTGGATCTTTGCAGCGGTAATTGCTGTTTTATGCCTTGTTTCTACTTTTTTTATTTCTGGTGGCCAGCAGGTTCGCAACCGTATTGACAATGCTGCCAACGGTCCTGTTCCTGCCCAACAGCCGGCTCAGCAACCGCAGCAAGCACCCAATACCGGCACCTTCCCTGCACAACCGAACGCCCCTAAATAATTAACAAACCATAGTTGAAAAACCCTGTCTAGAGAGACAGGGTTTTTTGTTTACTTTGAGCGGCATATGAAAAAACTCCTTTTTGGCTTTGTGCTTTTGCTGGTTGTTGGCGCAGGCATTGGCGCCTGGATTTTTTTGGGATCGGCAACGGGCTTTTCTTCCGCAAAACAAGCTTTGTACATCCGAACCAATGCGGCTACCAAACAAGCCATTCTTGATTCGCTGACCAAAAATAAGATTGTCACCAACACCGCAGCCTTTAGCTGGCTAGCCGGCCGGATGGATCTGTGGAAGCGCATTCACCCGGGCAAATACGAGATAAAAAAAGGAAGCAACCTGCTCACCATTATCCGAACGTTGCGCAACGGCCGGCAAACGCCGGTAAACCTGGTTATTACCAAGCTGCGCACCAAGGAAGACTTTGCCCGGCTAACCGGAAACAAGTTTGAATTTGATTCGTTGCAAATGATGTCGTTTTTAAACAGCAATGATTCACTGGCCGCCTTTGAGGTGGATACGTCCACTGCCTTGTCGGTGGTTTTGCCCGATACCTATAGCTATTTCTGGAACACAACGCCTTCGGCCGTGTTGAAAAAATTGCATGCGGAGTCGAAAAAATTTTGGACAGATGAACGAAAGCAAAAGGCACAGCAGCACGGCCTTACTCCTGTACAAGCCTATGCCCTGGCCTCCATTGTGGAAGAAGAAACAACCAATAACGCCGAAAAAGGAACCATTGCCAGCGTGTACCTGAACCGGATCAAAATAGGCATGCCCCTGCAGGCCGACCCCACGGTAAAATTTGCCTTAAAGGATTTTGGCCTAAAAAGAATTTACCAAAAGTATTTGCAGGTAGAATCGCCCTACAACACCTACCGCAACAAAGGCCTGCCTCCTGGCCCTATTTGCACGCCATCCAAAAAAACAATCGAAGCCGTGTTGGATGCCCCCGCAACCACTTATCTCTATTTTGTGGCCCGGCCCGATGTACGGGAAACACACGACTTCAGCACCAGCTACAACGAGCACCTGAAGAAAGCTCGGTCTTATCACCAGGAGCTGAACCGACGTGATTCGGCAAACAAAGCAAAGACAGAAACCCGGTAATGGCTTACCCATCACGCATACAAAAAAGAATAAGCGACTCGGTGCCCGGAAAGCAGTTGATCCGCCACAGCAAAAAGCTTTATTTGCCGGGCTTTCGCGGATTTTCCATTTACGAAGTTTGGCCTGCGTTTTTGCACCAGCTCCGCAAATCCAGCCTGAACGAGAGAGCTGCCGGCATTTCGTTTAACATTGTGATGGCCATTCCGCCCACGCTGATCTTTGCTTTTACGCTCATTCCCTTTCTGCCCATATCCAAACAGTTTATTCAGGAGTTGTTTTCGCTGATCCGCGACATTATTCCGGGGGAGAAAAACAACTCCGTCATCATTGATTTTTTAAACGATTTTTTAAACAGCCCCAGAAATGGGTTGCTTTCTTTTGGTTTGCTTCTGGCGGTGTATTTTTCCAGCAATGCCATGATGGGCATTCTGCGGGCTTTTGATAAGGATTATCCCGGCTTTCGCAGAAGAAATGTTTTTGAAAGAAGAATCGTGGCCCTGCAGTTAACCTTTATTGTTTTTGTGCTGGTTTCGGCCTGTATTTTTATTTTGATGGCGCAGGGCAAGGTGTTACCCTGGCTGGGAGTGGAAAGCCTCTTTTGGCAAACGGTCATTGGTTACTGCCGGTGGGTGGTTCTTTTTTTGTTGCTGTTTTTTGTGGTTTCTTTTATTTACCGACAGGGTCCTGCCGTTACCAAGCGCTGGCCGCTTTTAACGCCCGGGGCCGTTCTGGCCACTACGCTCATGATCATCGCAACAGCCCTGTTTTCCTACTGGGTCAATAATTTCAGCAACTACAACAAGCTGTATGGTTCCATCAGCGCCATTTTCATTTTGATGTCTTTGATCTATGCCAATTCCTTTGCGGTGCTGACCGGGTTTGAGCTGAACGTCACTTTATCGGATTTACAGCAACGAAAAGAAGAATCGAAAAAAATAATAACGCCCCCATAAGAGGTGTTTGGGCTGTGTGAACGGCATGTAACTTCCCGTATTTTATCTGAAATTTGAGTATCAAAATATTGCTGTATGAAGAAATTTATTTTCTCAGCCTGCCTTTCCCTGGGCCTCTTATCCTTTGCCGCTTTGGATCCTTTGCCCATCGGGGCCAATATGCCCAAGACCGATGTAAAAATGAAGGACGTCAGCGGAAAAGACATCTCCCTGCAAGAAGCAAAAGGAAAGAACGGTCTGCTGGTGATGTTCAGTTGCAATACCTGCCCTTATGTGATTGCCAACCAGCAACGCACCAGCGAAATATGCCGGTATGCACTGGAAAACAATATTGGTGTGGTGTTGGTGAACGCCAACGAAGCGCAGCGTGACGAAGAGGACTCGTACGAGGCCATGAAAGAATATGCCAGGGAACAGAAATACAACTGGTATTATGCCGTAGATAAAAACTCTGTGTTGGCCGATGCGTTTGGCGCCAAGCGTACTCCCGAAAATTTTCTTTTCAACAAAGAAGGCAAGCTGGTGTATCA
>JAEVYV010000316.1 GCA_023392575.1 Bacteroidota bacterium
CGGTACATCAGCCTGGCCGCCCAGCATACCTTCCGAACCCACTTCCCGAGCCACCCGGGTTACCTCGGAACCAAAGGAGTTGAGCTGGTCCACCATCGTATTGATGGTGTTCTTCAACTCGAGGATCTCACCCTTTACATCCACCGTGATCTTACGGGAAAGATCACCTTTTGCCACGGCGGTGGTGACTTCGGCAATATTGCGCACCTGGGCGGTCAGGTTAAACGCCATTTGGTTTACCGATTCGGTCAGGTCCTTCCAGGTGCCGCCCACGCCCTGCACCTTGGCCTGGCCGCCCAGTTTTCCCTCCGTTCCTACCTCCAGCGCCACCCGGGTTACCTCCGAGGCAAAGGAGTTGAGCTGGTCCACCATTCGGTTGATCACGTCTTTGATCTGAAGGATCTCACCTTTTACGTCCACGGTGATTTTTTGTGACAGGTCGCCGTTGGCAATAGCGGTGGCCACTTTCGATACGTCACGCAACTGCACCGTCAGGTTGCCGGCCAACTGATTTACGTTGTCGGTCAAATCCTTCCACACGCCGCCTACTCCTTTTACTGTTGCCTGTCCGCCCAGCTTTCCTTCCGAGCCTACTTCCCTTGCCACACGGGTTACTTCGGCAGAAAAGGAATTGAGCTGATCCACCATCGTGTTGATGGTATTCTTTAATTCAAGGATCTCTCCTTTTACGTCCACCGTAATTTTTCTTGACAAATCCCCACGGGCCACCGCCGTGGTTACTTCCGCAATATTCCGCACCTGGCCTGTTAAGTTAGAAGCCATTTGGTTTACCGAATCGGTCAAATCCTTCCAGGTGCCGGCCACCCCCGGCACTTCCGCCTGTCCGCCCAGTTTACCCTCGGTTCCTACTTCCCGGGCTACCCTCGTTACCTCAGAAGAGAACGAGTTCAGTTGGTCCACCATGGTGTTGATGGTGTTCTTCAGCTCCAAAATCTCTCCCTGCACATCCACGGTGATCTTTTTACTCAAGTCTCCCTTGGCCACGGCGGTTGTTACTTCGGCAATACTGCGCACCTGCGTGGTCAGGTTTCCGGCCATTTGGTTTACCGAGTCGGTCAGGTCCTTCCACACACCGGCCACCCCTTTTACTTTTGCCTGCCCCCCGAGCTTTCCTTCCGAGCCTACTTCCCGGGCTACCCTTGTTACTTCCATAGAGAACAGGTTCAATTGCTTCACCATGTCGTTCACCTCGGAGGCGATCCGGGCAAACTCACCCTGCAGCAAGTGGTCGCCAATGCGAAGAGGCATTTCCTGCGAAAGGTTTCCTTTGGCAACGGAAGAAATTACATGAGCAATTTCAATGGTTGGGTGAACCAGGTCGGAGATCAGGCTGTTGATCGAGTTCATGGCCGTACTCCAGGAACCGCCTGCCAACCGGGGCAGCTCCACCCGGTGATTCAGTTTCCCTTGCTTTCCAATAACCTTTTTTGCCTGGTCCAGCTCCTCAACCAGGATTTCATTGAGTGCGATAATATCGTTGAGGGTATCATAAATTTTGCCGGCCACGCCTATTTGGTCATTGGGCATTCGTACAGAAAAATTACCATTCTTGACCTGGGCCAGTACGCTTAGCAATTGCTTTTGATCCAGCAGGCCATCCTGCTCTGATGTCAATTCTTTTTTGGTATTTCTGTTGGCTTTTTTGGGAGAAGCCACCGGAGACTTGTCGGATAAAGTAGGGGCAGGCGTAGTCACTACGCCATTTGATTTCGTTTTTCTGGTACTCATAGTTAAGAGTGTAATTGTCTTCAAACCTAATAAAAAAAATGCTTCAAACCCGATTCCCTTCCTCGTTAATGAGTCAAACAAAAAAAGGATCAACGCGACTAAGGAAAGTCCCTTAGCAACCCTAAATAACAAAAGTGATTCTTCAGGTGAAGGATGTACGTTTTGCGTTAAAACAAATTAGTGTTTTAAATTAGCGCATGAAGAAAAAACTGCTTATAGGATTTATCCTCGTTTTAATTGTTGCGCAATTCATTCAGCCAGCGCAAAACAACGGAACCGCCGAAGCCGCAACCGACATCACCCGTGTAGTGCCTGTGCCCGACAGCGTTATGAGCCTGCTGAAGACCGCCTGCTATGACTGTCACTCCAACCACACTAAATACCCGTGGTACAGCAAAATCACACCGGTTAACTGGTGGTTGAACAATCATATAGAGGAAGGCAAAAGAGAGTTGAATTTTTCCACATTTGCTAACAGCAGTTTCCGGAGAAAAAACAAAAAGCTGGGGGAAACAGCCGAACATGTAGAAAACCACGAGATGCCGCTCAACTCGTACACATGGCTGCATGCCGAAGCAAGGCTTAGCGAGGCCCAGCGCAAAACCCTGATTGATTGGGCCCATGCGTCCCAGCAAAAAGTCATGCAGGATTCGTTGCAAATGGCAGCACACTGATATGAAACCGTTTCAAGGCAACCATCCGTGAGATGGCAGACCTGGAACGTGAGACAAAGTCAGTCGATACCCTCCTGTCAGCTTAATGGTGGATAGGTATAAGAAACAGGCAGATGAAGGCCGTAGTCTAAACAACCAGCCTTCATCTGCTTTTTTAATACAACAACCTGACCTTTATGGTTTGGGGCACTTCTTTTAACAGTTGGGCCGCCCGTTTAGAAAGCTGCTTGTCCACATCCACCACTACATAGCCAATGCTGTCGTTGGTTTTCAGGTATTGACCCACAATGTTTATTTTATTTTGAGACAGGGCGCCGTTGATGGCGGACAAAACGCCCGGAACGTTTTTGTGGATGTGCAAAATGCGGTGGCTTCCTTCCTGCGGCGGCAGGGCCAGGGCCGGAACGGTATGCGAGCCCAGGGTTACTCCTTTTTCCAGATAGCTTAACAATTTACTGCTCACATCTTCCCCGATGTTTTGCTGGGCCTCCTCGGTAGAGCCCCCAATGTGCGGGGTTAAAATAACGTTGGGCTGGTTTTGCAGTGGAGACTCAAAATGATCGCCGTTTTTTTCGGGCTCAACGGGGAAAACGTCCACAGCAGCACCCGCTATGTGCCCGCTTTCCAAAAACCGGCGCAGGTCGTTGAGTTCAATAACCTCTCCCCTTGCATAGTTGATAATGATTGATCCTTTTTTACAATACTTGAGGTTGTTCTTGTTAATCAGATTTTTGGTCTGGCTTGTTTCCGGGATGTGCAGGGTGACCACATCCGCCTTGCTCAACACGTCTTTCAGCGTTCGAACGTCCGTAGCATTACCCAAGGGCAACTTGGTTTCCACATCATAAAAAATCACCTTCATGCCCAGGGCTTCCGCCAGCACACTCACCTGCGACCCAATGTTGCCATACCCAATAATTCCCAAGGTTTTTCCCCGCAGTTCGTAACTGCCGCTTGCTTCTTTGAGCCAAATTCCTTTATGAGCGGCCGTGTTTTTATCGGGAATGCGTCGAATGAGCATAATGGCAGCGCCAATAACCAGTTCCGCTACCGAACGGGTATTGGAATAAGGCGCATTGAACACCGCAACTCCGTTATTGATGGCGGCGCCCAGATCCACCTGGTTCACCCCAATACAAAAACAGCCTATGGCCTGCAGTTTTTCAGCCGCAGCCAAAACTTTGGGAGTAATCTGGCTTTTGGAGCGGATTCCTAAGAGATGGACATTTTTAACCGCGTTTATCAGCTCCGGTTCCGGTAGAGCCTTGGTTAGTTTTTCAACCTGGGTATAACCTTGGCGCAAAAAATTTTTGACCGCAACCTCACTTACATTTTCGAGTAATAGAATTTTAATCTTTTCTTTGGGGTAACTTGTTTTTGTGGCCTCCATATTGCAAATATGCATAATTATGGAAAAGAAGAGGTCCAGATTTTAACAAATTGGATTTGTTTTTGCTGATGTGAACAAGATATTTAACCTGTATCCAATAACTTAAAACAAACTTGTCTTTGAAAAACGTTTTTATTGCTGGCCTGTTTTCTATAGCATTGTGGGGTTGTCAATCATCGTCACAGGAAAACAATATAGACGCCGTTACACTTCCTGCTGAAAAAAAACCATTATTCCCTCCGCTTAGCGAAAAAGAAAAAATGCGGTATCACGATGCCGTAGAAGATATGCTGAACCGCACCCTATACCGCAGCTCGTTCAACGGCGGGGTATTGGTGGCAAAAAATGGAACCATTGTGTATGAAAAATACACCGGTTTTCATGACCTGAAACTAAAAGACTCCCTCCATGCCGATATTCCTTTTCAAATAGCTTCTACCAGCAAGCCCTTTACTGCTTCCGCCATTTTAAAGCTGGCTGAAGAAGGAAAACTGAGCCTGAACGATCCGGTTACCCGTTTTTTTCCCCAGTTTCCTTATTCGGCCGTAACGGTCAAAATGTTGCTCAACCACCGCAGCGGCCTGCCCAACTATCTATATTATATGGAGCACGGCAAATGGCCCCGCACCCAACTGGCCAGCAATAACGATGTTTTAAATACGCTGATCGAATGGAAGCCGGCCCAGGCCTATCAACCCGACCGGCATTTTAATTATTGCAATACCAATTATGTGCTGCTGGCCCTCATCATTGAACAGGCCAGTGGCCAGCCTTTCCCCGAGTACATGAAGCAAAACTTTTTTGTACCCCTGGGAATGACCAACACCTTTGTCCATACCATGAGCGATTCGCTGATCACCCAGTCGTACCAGCGCAACGGCGCTTTGTGGACCCTGGATTTTTCGGACGGCCCGTATGGCGATAAAAATATTTATTCAACGCCCAGAGACCTTTTAAAATGGGACCAGGCCTTATACGAAGGAAAAATTCTCAGTCAGGCCATGCTGGACTCAGCCTTTGCGCCGTACAGCCATGAAAAGCCCGGCGTACACAATTACGGTTTGGGATGGCGCATGATTTTATATCCGAATGATAAAAAAGTGGTTTATCACAACGGACACTGGCATGGCTTTAATTCAGCTTTTGCCCGGTTAACGGATGAAAAAGCCACCATCATCATTTTGTCGAACAAGTACAACACCAACGTGTACACCACAGCCAAAAAGCTGTACGATTTGTTTGGCAATTACGACGGCCGTTCGGATGAAGGTGAGGAATAGAGCGTGAGAAACTGAAAATGAAAAATGTAAAATTAAAAAGCAGATCCTTTGTAGCAATAAGACTTTTACATTCTTCATTTTTCATTGCTCATTTTTAATTTCTCTGCCTCTCAAACTATCTTAGCACAAATGTGTATTCTTTCTGCAGAGCAAATACAGACCTGGGATCAATATACCATTCGGCATGAACCCATCTCTTCTATCGACCTGATGGAAAGAGCCGCTGGCAGGTGCGTGGAATGGATTGAAAAACAAACGTGGCAGGACAAGCATTTTCAAATCTTTTGCGGCAAGGGGAACAACGGCGGTGACGGGCTGGCTATAGCCCGGCTGATGTTTCAGGCCGGTTATGCGGTTACGGTATACATTCTGGAATTTGGCAAACCGGGCTCAGAAGATTTTCAAACCAACCTGCAGCGCCTGCATGATTTTCCCATTGACATCCATTTTATTCAAACACCCGAAAGCTTTCCTTCTGTTGGCAGTGGGGAAATTATCATTGATGCTTTGTTTGGCTCGGGGCTAAACCGGCCCTTGCAGGGGCTGGCCGCCGCTTTGATCCAGCATCTTAACCACACCAAAGCCCTGGTGGTGGCCATTGATTTACCAAGCGGTCTGTTCATCGACAAGTCATCCAAGGGAAACGCCGTGATTCAGGCGCACCACACCCTGAGCTTTCAATGCTATAAACGGGGGTTGTTGGCGCAGGAAAACGCTGTTTATATTGGCCAGGTGCACATTCTTGATATTGGTTTGCATCCCGGTTTTTTACACGAAAACAGCTTTTCGCAGCATTTCGTTACCGAAGCTTTTGTCAAAAACATATTCAAGCCCCGCAATGCTTTTGCGCACAAAGGCAATTTTGGCCATGCACTGATCATTGCCGGGAGTTATGGAAAGATGGGCGCCGCTACCCTGGCGGCAAAAGCCTGTTTGCACAGCGGAGCCGGCCTGACCACCGCCTTCGTTCCCCGGTGCGGTTATACCGTTTTGCAGGTGGCCGTTCCCGAGGTAATGGTGTTGACCGATGAAAACGAAAATCACCTCTCCTCCCTACCCTCGGAAATGGAAAAATATTCGGTTATTGGAATCGGCCCGGGCATAGACACAAAAGAGGAAACGCAAAAGATGATTTCTTTTATCGTTCGCCGCTATCAAAAACCCTTAGTGATTGATGCGGATGGCCTGAACTGCCTTTCGGTCCAAAAAGAGCTTTTGAATCAATTGCCGGCCCACTCCATTTTAACGCCTCACCCCAAGGAGTTTGACCGGCTCTTTGGCGAACACCAAAGCGATTTTGACCGGATGGCAACCGCGCAGCAAAAAGCCAGGACGCTCAACATAATTATTGTTCTGAAAGGGCACTATACCCTTACGGCTGCACCTTCGGGTGAGCTGTACTTTAATTCCACCGGCAATGCCGGAATGGCAAAAGGCGGCAGCGGCGATGTGCTTACCGGAATTATCACCGCCCTGGTGGCGCAAGGCTATGAGCCGGCGCAGGCGGCTCTACTCGGAGTTTACCTGCATGGTGATGCCGGCAACCTGGCGGCCCGAGCCCTATCACAGGAAGCCATGACCGCTACCGACCTGATCACTTTTCTTTCACAGGCTTTTCTTAAGCTGGCATAGGCTTTATTCCGCCGTATTAAAGCTGCTCATTAAGCCCTAATTTTGCCGCATGGCTCAGTACAAGATCGGTGATGCGATCAAACAGTTTTTGGCGCAAAGCCGTATTAAAGGCGACATACAGGCAATGCAAATAGAAGATGTGTGGGAAAAGATTATGGGAAAAACCATAGCCCGTTATACCGATAACTTAAAGGTCATCAACCGTACGCTTTTCATCACCACACATGTTGCGCCTTTAAAACAAGAGTTGCTGTATCAAAAGGATAAAATAAAGCTTCGTGTAAACGAAGCTTTGGGCGATAAGGTTATTGATGAAATTGTTATTCAATAATTCCAGGGATAACCCTGCCGCACACGGCCTTTTTCCTCAAAAGTTTCTTTCCGTTTGCTCAATGCCTGCTGCATCAGATCTTGGGCGGAGATAACGCCCCTGAATATAAAGGAGTCGTACACGGCCAAATGCCGGGCATTGTATCGCTCCATCAACTGCATGCAATGCTCCAGCGAATCTTCGGAAGTGGCAACCGGCAGCGTGCGGGTCATAAATTCTTTTACTGTAATGGTTTTGAGTGGCCTTTCGTCAAACAACACCTTGGTGGCATTGTCGTGTTCGGTCAGCACCCCCATAAACTTATAATCTTCTAAAACAATCAAATGATCGACATTTTCGCTAGTCATCTGGTAGAGGGCATCGCTTACCAAACAATGG
>JAEVYV010000323.1 GCA_023392575.1 Bacteroidota bacterium
GTCCCCGGTATTAATGCAATTGCTTTCATATACCAAAATTTACGTTCTTGTTTCTTCTGTCGTTTAACTGTTTGTTTAAATTGTAGGCAGCACTGATCAAACCCAGATGGGTAAAGGCCTGGGGAAAATTTCCCAGATGTTCTCCCTGAAACCCCAGTTGTTCGGAATACAAACCCAGGTGATTGGCATAGCCCAGCATTTTTTCAAAATAAAACCTTGCCTTTTCCAAATAACCGGCCCGGGATAAGCATTCAACATACCAAAAGGTGCACATGGAAAAAGTGCCCTCATGACTGACCAGTCCATCGGCTGCAGCCTGCTCTGTGTTATAGCGGTACACCAGGGAATCGGAAACCAGTTCCGATTCAATTCTTTTTAACGTGGACAACCATCTGGGGTCCTTTGGACTGATAAACCGCAACAGCGGCATTAAAAGGGAAGAAGCATCAACTGCCTCGGCGCCCGGATATTGCATGAACGCTTTTTTTTTCTCGTCCCAGAATTCGGCAAATATGCTGTTGAAGATGCGATCTCTTTCTTTTTTCCATTCTTCGTTTAAAGGGAAAGAACGGGCTTCGGCAATTTTAATGCTCCGGTCCATGGCCAACCAGCACAACAAGCGGGAATGGAGAAATTTTCTTTTGCCGCCCCTTACTTCCCAAATGCCTTCATCGGGCTGGTTCCAGTTCTTGCTCAGCCAATCGATCTGTTCTGCCAGGTCTTTCCAAAAATCGTAGGAAATGGGTTCGCCATGCTTGTTGTACAGGTATACCGAATCCATCAACTCGCCGTAAATGTCCAACTGCAATTGCCGGTACGCATCGTTGCCAATGCGAACCGGCGCCGAATGCTTGTAGCCTTCAAACCCCGACAGGATTTTTTCTTCCAGTTGCCGGCTGCCGTCAATGGAATACATAATGCCCAGCCTGCGATGGCCCCGAATGTCGCGGCAAAGCTTTTCCACCCAGTTCATAAAGGCGCCGGCTTCTTTGACATACCCCAGGCGCAACAAAGCATAAACCGTGAACGAGGCATCGCGGATCCAGGTATAACGGTAATCCCAGTTCCTGCCAAAGCCAATGCTTTCCGGCAAACTAAAAGTAGGCGCCGCAATGATGGAGCCGTATCTGTAGGAAGTAAGCAGTTTTAAAACCAGGGCCGAGCGGTTTACCACTTCCATCCAGCGCCCTTTATAATCGGATTGAGCCATCCATTCTTTCCAATAATTTACCGTTCGAAACAAGCTCTCCGTAATAAAGGTTTTAAAGTCCTTTTCTTCGGAATGGTCAATGTCGATGTGCTCAAAAAGAAAATCGGCAGTTTCGTTGGCGGATAAAGTAAACTCGGCCACGGCATCTCCGTTTACAATTTGCAGCGGCACCGAACTGGTTAACCGCAATGTTGTTTTTTTCTCTTCCCTGCTGGTAAATATGATTTCTGTTTGGGAAACGGCTTCGGCCGTATGGGTGCTTCTCCCGTAATTGAAGCGGGGGCTGCACTGCATTTTGTACTTCACCACGCCCCGAACGGTTGTCACCCGTCGGATGAGCTCCTTTCCATCGTACAATTCTTCCACCGGCATAAAATCCGTAATTTCTCCTACGCCTTCGTCCGATAAAAAACGGGTCAGCAAAACATTGGTATCGGGCAGGTACAATTGCTTTGTTTTCATTTCATTAAAGGCGGGGGCTATTTTAAAACGGCCGCCTTTATGCGCATCGAGCAGGGCTGCAAATATGCTGGGCGAATCAAAATCCGGGAAGCACATAAAATCAATGGAGCCATTGAGCCCAACCAGGGCAATCGTGTTCAGGTCGCCGATAATACCATAATTTTCTATGGGCTGATATTCCATGTAGTGTTCTGGCTTAGAACCGGTTTACTGCAATAGCCATTCCAGCAAGGAAAATCAATACTCACGGCTGAGGAGGATTGTCCGGGGCATCTGCTTTCATCGCCTCCACTCTTTGGGTAAGAGTGGCGATCATTTTTTTTTATTCGGTTATGTCTTTTTAGCCCGCCACCGGGGTTTGGGCTTCTTCCGCATCGCGGCCGATAAAAAACGTAGCCAGAGTGGCCGTTACATAGCCAAAAATAGCATAGCCAAAAAGCGAAAGGATAAAAGCAAGGCCCCGACCTTCGGGAGTGGTGGGCCAAAAATCGCTTCCGGCTGTAATCACCCGCATGGCCGTCCACCACAGCGCCATGCCGTAGCTTTCAAAGCCGGGGTGGGGGTGTTCCAGAGCGTACATTCCGGCAGCACCCCCGAACGTTGCGACAAGGGCCAGAAGCATGACGTAGGCCACTCCTCTGCGCTTCATGGTCGCAGCCAAACTGCGCATGCCCCGGTTTAAAGAAGCCACGATTTTAAGGAGGCGAATGCTTCTCAGCCCCCGCAGCAATCGGATCAGCCGAAAGATGCGGAAGATGCGCAGTGCCGGGATCAGCAGCGAAATGGCGGTTAACCAGTTTTTTTTTATAAATCCAAATTTTGCGGGAGCCAAAATAATCTTGATCACAAAGTCAATAATGAACACCACCCAGATGGTCAGGCTTAACAACTCCATGGGACCGGACAGCCCCCAGATCAGTTCTACAATCAACAAAATCAGCCATACAAAGCCCAGAAAGATCATGGGCCCTTCCAGTAGTTTTTCGAAAGACCTGAGGAGTTTGCTTCTTTCTTTATTTAACTGTTCCTTCATGCTTCCAGATTTACTGATACTACAGGAAATTTCGTTCCCGGATGCGGAAGCGTCTGCGGGGCGTGGGTTCTTTAGGATCCTTTTTGCAATGCGTCCTCTAAGTATCCCTTTTTCAAATGTTCATAAAAAGAGTGTTTGTCAACCAGCAGCGCAGCAATGTTGGACAGCATAGCGGCCAGCATTAAATGAAAGATAACGCTGTGGCGGTCCGTCATTTCCAGCACCAAAATAGCCGATGTAAAGGGGGTGCGGGTAATTCCCGTCAAAAAACCCACCATGCCACAAAGAATCAAAATGTTGGCATTGGAACCGATATAGCCAAACAAGGAAGAAAGAAAGCCCCCAATAGACGCTCCTGCTGCCAATGCCGGGGCAAACACGCCGCCAGCCGCGCCGGTATTAAAGCAAACCACCGGTCCGGCCATGCGCAGCAACATGGTGTGCCAGGAGACGCTTTTCTCTTCGGTGAAAAGCACTGTGTTCATTACTTCTTTTCCCGATCCCAAAACGGCATCGTTAAAAAAATAGGCAATGGAAGCAAGGACGAGGCCGGCAACAATCACAAACAGAATTTCTTTTTTGAGGGAAAAGTATTTTTTCCAACGCGCAACCTGCAGGATGACCCTGGAAACGCTTGCACCTAAAAGACCAGCCGCAAGGGCAACTACGGCTACTGCCAAAAAAACAGCAAACCGCAGGTTGTGTACATCCGGATAACCCAGATAAAGATAGGGCCCCAACAAGGCCTGGGCTGTTAAACCGGCAATGATAACAGCAGAAAACAAGGCCGTGCGAAAAAAGCGTACATGGGTGCGGGCCAGTTCTTCCATGGCAAAAACAACACCTCCCAGCGGCGTATTAAAAGCGGCGGCCAACCCCGCTGCCGCCCCGGTTAATATAAAGCTTTGATTAGAGAGTTTTGGCCATGCACTTGGAATCATTTTGTTGACGATGCGAAAGATGGAACCGGCTATTTGAATCGTGGGGCCTTCCCGGCCAATAGCCCCGCCGCCCATTACCATGAACAGACTGGAAACGATTTTGGTAACGATGATGCGAAAGCTCAAAAGTTTTCCGGTCTTTTCGTTATGCCTGGGGGAGGCCAGTTCGATAGCCGCCATTACCTGCGGGATGCCGCTGCCTTTTGCATTGCGGGCAAAGGCATGCACCACGTACCACGCCAGAAAAAAACAAACGGGGGTAATGATGAAAATGGTCCCGGAATGCCATCGCAAGGCGCTTTGCAAAAGGCTTTCCGAGTATCCAAAAAGCTTTGTGTATACCACCGCAACCAAACCGGTAAGCAGGGAGGCAATCCAAAAGGGAATGCCCTGCAGCACATTGCTTCGGAGTTTACGTGTAACAATCAAATCAAAGAAGAACTTCCCGTTCCTGCGGATTTTTTCAAGCCGGCTGCCTTTCATGGTGCAAAGTAAAACAGATCAAACAATTTGGGGGATTACAAAATCTAACAAGAATCTAATTTGGTTTTAATAGCTAGCTATGAACCGGGCTGTAGTTTCAGCCAAATTGATCAATACAGATGAATGAACGACTTTTTATTGTATCCAATCGTTTGCCGGTAAATATTGTAGGAGAAGATGAGTTTGCAGAGATACAGGC
>JAEVYV010000373.1 GCA_023392575.1 Bacteroidota bacterium
ATCCTCTCCATTCTCATTACTCCCATAACAGAAAACGACTACGAAGTCGTATTCCGATTGCAGCAACCCAACCGGCCGGCGGTTGTGAACGGCTGGAAAATTTATGAGCACGGTCCCACCGACTCACTAACGCTGCAGTGGTACATGGACTTTAAGCTTAAATGGTATCCCTGGCAAAAGTTTGGCAGTCTGTTGTACGAAGGCAGTTTTGGCACCATGATGGAGCAGGGCTTAACCAACCTTAAGAACGCATCCCACAAATAGGATAAACGGTTATCAAAACCGACAAAGGATTTATATAAAATCCGTAAATTACTGTACCATTCCAGGCCACCATAATGTAACTCCACCACATCGTTCATTGTAAAACTGCTTTTTATGTGGGAAAGTTTTGCTCGTTATGTGGCTAAACACAGGGGCCTGTCTCTGTTTTTGCTCTTCCAGTTTTTTTCATTGACCGTGGTGGCGCAGGTGCGCCTTAGCGGTAAGGTTACCGATAAGGAAAACAAGGGGATTGCCGATATTTCGGTAACGGTGCGAAACACCACCCTGGGCACTACTACAGATGCCGAAGGAAATTATTCTTTATCCGCCAATTTGCGGCCCGGCACTTATGAGGTATTGTTTTCGGGTGTGGGATTTAAGGCCGTGGCGCAATCCATACAGGTGGGTTCGGCAGCCAGCTATACGGCAAATGCGCAGTTGCAGGAAGATGCCCTGAAAATGGATGAAGTGGTGATCACCGGAACCTCCCAGGGCACCACCCGGCGCCAATTGGGAAGCTACATCAGCACGGTTAAAGCCGATGAACTGACCAAGGGGGCTACGGGCAATGTGTTGGCGGCCCTGCAGGGGAAAACGGCCGGGGCGCAAATCACCCAAAACAGCGGCGATCCCGCCGGAGGTATTTCCGTGCGGCTGCGGGGCATCAGTTCCATTCTTTCTTCTTCCGAGCCGCTTTATATCATCGATGGCGTCATCGTCAACAACTCCACCAATAGAGTGACCAACACACAGAACTCTTACGACGGAAATAATTTTGTAGGAACCATTGGAGAGAACCGCATGGTGGACATCAACCCCGCCGATATCGACCGGATTGAGGTGCTAAACGGAGCTGCTGCCGCTGCCATTTATGGCTCCCGGGCCAATGCCGGTGTGATTCAGATTTTTACCAAGCGGGGAAAAACCGGAGCGCCACAGATCAATGTGTCCACAGGTTATTTAAGAAGCGAATTGCGCAAAAAACTGGAGGTGAACAGATCCCCGATCAAATTTGGCGGCCCGCCGGATGGCCCCGGTGCCCTTACCCAGGATATCATCACCGCCGTGGGAACGCCGCCGGCCCTGCCAACCAACACAACTCCTGTAACCCGTTACGATTATCAGGATTATATTTTTCGAAAGGCCAACGGTACCGATAACAATGTTTCGGTAAGCGGCGGCACAGAAAAAACAAAGTATTATTTGTCGGGCGCCTATTTTTTGAACCAGGGGATTATCAAGAACACGGATTTCCGCCGGTTTAGCTTTAGAACCAACCTGGACCAAACCATCAACAAGGTGCTCAGTTTTACCGTCGGTTTAAACTACGTCAATAGCGCAGCAAACGAAAAGCCGGATGGTAACTCGTTTTTCTCTCCAATGAACTCCGTCACCATCCTCGGAAACTTTCATAATATTTTTGCCCGCGATGCAAACGGCAACCTGTTGCCCGTGGGCGAAAGGGGCCGGGTGAACCCCGTTTCGGTGATCGAAGACTTCAAGCAAAGGCAAGAAACCAACCGCGTTATTGCCCATCTGGGGCTGCGGTTAAAACCGCTGACGGGCTTAAGCTTTGACTATACCCTGGGGATTGATAATTACGGGCAGAATGGAACGACCTACATGCCGCCTTTTGCCTACAACGTCAACACTGCTTTTTTTGGCGGCGGCCCTTCGCTTGACCCGGCACTGAACGGGTATACAAGTGCCGGCAACGACTATTTCTTCCAGATCAACAATGAACTGAACGGAACGTATCAGTTTGATATAACACACGATATTGGCTCTACTACGCAGGTGGGTTACTCCCTGCAATATGAAAAAAACCGCTTTTCGTTGGTACAGGGCCGTGGCCTGGCGCCGTTTATCGAAACGGTTAACGGGGCCAGCACCCCGCTGCAAAGTGCCGATGAAAGAACCGAGATTTCCATATCGGGTGTTTACCTGCAACAGAATTTCCGGCTTTATAACCGGCTTTTCCTGACCGGCGCGGTGCGCTTTGATGGGTCATCGGTATTTGGAGAAAACCAGCGCAACCAGGTGTATTACAAGGCCAGCGGAAGCTACCTTTTGTCGGAAGAAGGGTTTTGGAAAAACAGCCTGCCCTGGTGGAACACCGCCAAGCTGCGGGCAGCCTATGGCGAATCGGGGAACCTGACGGGCATCGGCGCCTACGACCGCATCAATGCCTATAGCAGCAATACGTATCTGGGAAAAATTGCGCTATCGGGCAGTAGCCGCCTGGCGAATGAAGAAGTAAAGCCCGAACGGCAAAAAGAGCTGGAAATAGGCACCGACCTGTCTTTTTTCAAGGACCGGCTGGGCCTGCAGTTTAACTGGTACCGCAAGCGGGTGGAAGATCTGTTGATCAACCGGCAAATTGCGCCAACCAACGGATATTCCAGTTTGCTGGACAATTTTGGTTCCCTCCAAAACAAAGGAATTGAGGTTGTTTTGAACGGAACGCCGGTGGCCACTGCCCACCTCCGCTGGGATGTAACGGCCATTTTTAACCGAAACCGCAACAAGGTCATAGAAGTCGGGCCGGCGCTTACCTTGTTCAGTACCAACGGCGGTGCCCCCATTGCTCTTTTGGAAGGCTATCCCGTGGGTGTTTTTTACGGAACCTTCTTTGCGGTTGACGAAAACGGCAACCAGATTAAAAACACCAATGGCCTGCCCCAAATAGAAAAAGGAATTCAAAACTCCCCGGTCACCTATACCCCGCAACGCGACCCAACGACCGGATTGCCGGTCGGCACCACTTTGCGTAAAATCATCGGCAACCCCAATCCCGATTATACGGCTTCGCTGGTAAACGAACTGGGTTTCAAAAAACTGAGCCTGAGGGTTCAGCTGGATGCTGTTCAGGGAATAGATGTGTTTAATGCCGATTTCCGAACACGACAAGGCGTGGGGAATGGTAAGGTTGCGGAACAGGAGGACAACGGCCAGTTGCCCCGCGGCTATATCAACAGTGTTTACCAGATTGAGCAATGGCGAATTGACGACGGCTCGTTTGTGAAACTAAGGGAAGTGGCCCTGAGCTACAGCTTTGGCAAAACCAGGCTTTTCGAAGACCTAAGCGTAAGCCTGAGCGGTCGTAATTTGATTTCGTGGGATAATTACAAGGGGTACGATCCCGAAGTAAATGCTGCCGGCCAAAGCACTTTGCTAAGAGGCATCGACTTTGGCGCCGTTCCCATTCCCAGAACATACCGCATTGGACTGGCTGCAAGATTTTAACCTTAAACTCACCAACATGAAACTGCACACGATAAATGCTGTCTTATATTTCACCCTGGCCACGGCCATACTCAGTATGCCGGCCTGTAAAAAAGACTATACAAACCCTTCGGCTGTGCCTAGTACGCAGGCGTTCAGCTCCCCACAGGCAATGACCGGCGTAGCCATTGGACTGCAGCGGTTGTATACGGCGGGTCGGGGCAGTTCTTTGTACAACAAAATCGCCTTGGACGGGCTTTTGACCAACCAGTTGGTTGTGTTAAACCAGGGAAACACTGCCGAGTACCAACTGCAACAGGGGAGTGGTTCCGTTGACGGAACCAATACCATTTTGGGAGGCCTGTGGACAACCAGCAATAAAATTATTTATGATGCCGATCAAATCTTGTCCAGCGCCGCATCGTTGGGAGACAAAAACTATGCAAGCGGTTTGATCGGGTATACAACCATATTTAAAGCACTTGCTCTGGGCGATTTGGCAATGTTCTGGCAGAAAGTGCCTGCTTCAACCGGTAAGGACGTGGGTTTTGCTGACCGGATTGAAGGATTCAATAAGGCAATTGCTGCGATTGACGCCGCCCTGGCGGCCATTAATGCCAACGCGATTTCCGCCTCTTTTTTAAGCGCTATTCCCGCCGGCATTGATATTGTCAATACCTTGAACGCTTTAAAAGCCCGCTACTCCTTGTTTGTGGGTAATTACGACCAGGCCCTGGCTGCAGCCAATGCCGTTGATCTTTCGGTGGCATCTGCTTTCAGTTTTACCACAGTCAATTTGAACCCCATCTTTGAAACGGCTACCTCAACCAATAACGTATATGCCATCATGGATTCAGCCGCTTTGGGACTGCCGGCAGGCCTGCAGCCCGATCCGGGGGATAAAAGGCCGCCGTTTTATGTTACCTCGGCCTATGCCTCTAAAATCGCCGGTTTTGCTGCTGCTGCCACCACGCCCTTCCCCATTTATTTGCCGGGAGAGATGACGCTGATAAAGGCCGAAGCCTATGCCCGTCAAACCCCACCTGATCTGACAAGTGCTTTGGCCGAATTAAACAAAGTCATTACCAAAACCCCCGCCAGCGATCCCTTTGGCGTAGGGGCCGGTCTGCCGCCCATTACCGGGCCGCTCACGCAGGAGGAAATCCTGAACCAGATTTACAAACAAAGAAGCATTGAACTATTTATGTCAGGCTTACGGCTGGAAGACATGCGGCGCTTTGGCCGGCCGGATACCGAAAAGAAAAGAAATTTCCTTCCTTATCCTTTTTTGGAGCGGGACAACAACCCCAATCTGGCGGGCATTCCCGATCCGACATTTTAAAACCGGCTTGTATTTCTGAGCGGCGCAAAAAAATTAGGAAGTGCTGCAACGCTTTGCTTACTTGCGGTGTCAACCTCTCCGGAACTACCGCCAATGGATTATTACGTACTGGTAAAAGGCTGTCTGAAAGGAAAAGCTGCTGCCCAAAAGCAATTGTACCAGCATTTTGCGCCGGTTATGCTGAGCGTTTGCTACCGGTATACAAAAGCCATGGCCGATGCCGAGGATGTATTGCAGGAAGGGTTTGTAAAGGTTTTTTTGAACCTTCATCAGTATAAATTTCAGGGAGAACTGGGGGGCTGGATCCGGCGCATCATGGTCACTACGGCCATTAATTATCTTAAGCGAAATGCACGATACCAGACCGACCTTTTGTTTCCCGAAGACCATTTGCACGTGGTGAGCAAGGAGCAGCACCCCGAAGTAAGGCTGGAAGCAAAAGAACTGGCCGATCTGATCAGGCAACTGCCCCCCGGGTACCAAACCATTTTCAACCTCTATGCGATTGAAGGATTTAACCACGTGGAAATTGGAAAGATCCTGGGCATACAAGAGAGTACGTCCCGGTCGCAATATGCCCGGGCAAGGGCCTTGCTGATCCAGTGGATGGAGCAAAAGAACACTGAAATAAAAAAAGCGGTTTATGCAAAATAATTTTGAAAAACAGGTGCAGGAAAAAATGGACGAACTGCGGTTTGTGCCAACGGAGCCTGTTTGGCAGAATATTGAAAAGCAAATCCGTATAAAAAACGACCGCAGAAGATTGCTTTTTTGGCTGCCGTTTTCGATCCTGCTGCTGGGCGGCGGCTTGTGGTGGGCTGCCCAGGACTACTCAAAAAACACCACGGCCTCCCGTGATGCGGATGGGACAGAAAATACCAAACAACAGCAAAACCACATACCTCGTTCCGCAACCCAACTTAAGAGGAGCGAACAACCGGAGCACCCCGTTACCAACAACCCGCTGGAGCCACAAAAAAATGCCGTGGCTGCTCAAAAAACGCAACCACACAATCCACAAATAAAGGAGGAGGTTTTGTTTTCGGCTGTTTCTTCTGCCAGGCCCAAAAAGGAAAAAAAGGCACAGGATCTTCGACCGGCTTCTGTTGCGCCTTTGCAACGAACGCGGGAAAATTCGGAGTCAACAAGTAAGACAAAGAACGAATGGACCAGAAGCAAGATTCCGGCAAACAATCATTCAGACAACGAAACCTCGCTTTCTACAGGCGCTTCACCCATCGCGGTGGATTCTACGTTAAGTAAAATTGACTTGGCCGCAGATAGCTCGGCAAACCATAAACTGGCCGAAGCAAAAACCGATACGGCCCATTCGGAAGAAATTTTGCCAAAACCAAAAGACAAGGCCCGCAAATGGCAATGGGGGATCATGGCCCATGGCGGTATATCCGGAAATGCCAAAAACTTTGGTTCGTTTACCGAAGACAAGATGCTGCAGGATCTTTATGCTGCACCGCCCAACAAC
>JAEVYV010000048.1 GCA_023392575.1 Bacteroidota bacterium
GAGTAAGGCTGTGGCGCCTAAAGCGGCGGCGAAAAAAGCGGTAAAAGCACCGGCCAAGCCTGCGTCAAAAGGCGTTGCCAAAAAAGCGGCGCCGGCAGTAAAAAAACCAGCTGCCCCTGTGAAAAAAACGCCAGCCCCTGTTAAAGCTTCCCCTGCCAAACCGGTTGAACCGGTAAAAAAGCCGGCAGTGGCAGCCCCAACACACCGGGAAGTTAAACCAGCTATTAAGCCTTTGCAGCATGCTTCCAAACCCGCCCCGGCGGTAAAACAGGCAGCAAAGCCCATAAAAGTGGTGATCCCTAAAACATCAACCACAAAAGCGGTTAAGTACGAACCGGATTTCACTAAATCAGTATTGGATTCACATCAAAACGAAGAAACGGGCCCGACTATGAGGTATTCAGATGCAGAACTCACAGAGTTCAGAGAGTTGATCACCAAGAAGCTGGAAACAGCCAAGAAAGAGCTTGCCTATTTGCAGGGTTTGATTACCCGTAAAGATGAGGGAGGTGATATGGAAGATGGCCGCTACATGACCATGGAAGACGGCAGCATGAGTATGGAAAGAGAGCAATTGAGCCAGATGGCCAGCAGGCAAATTCAATTTATTGATCACTTGGAAAAAGCCATGATGCGCATTGAGAACAAAACATACGGCATTTGCCGCGTTACGGGTAAGCTTATCGACAAAGCCCGCCTGCGTGCTGTGCCCCATGCTACTTTAAGCATTGAAGCCAAACAAATGATGAATAAATAAAGAGGTATCAAAAAATTAAAGCCTCGGTTAATTTAATCGGGGCTTTTTTATTGATCCGCGTTTGCCTTGAAGTCTTTTTGATTGCCCTAATTTTAGGATGCCAAGCCACTGCTCGCAATGAAAATCGAATTTACATACAATAAAAGACAGGTATTGCAGGCCTTGCGCTATCATTTTTTAAGCCGCAAGGAAGTGCGGTTGATGATTATTCTGGTCAATGTCTTTGCCCTGGTGTCTGCGGCCTTGTTTTATTTTAAAAAAATATTGCCTTTGGCCTTTTTGGTGGGCTCGTTTCTGTGGTTTTCGCTGATGGTTTGTTTTTGGTTCCTGCTGCCGGGGCTGGTCTACCGAAGAGCCACCACCTTCAAAGATCATTTTATCATGACCTTTGAGGCAGACTCTTTTTCGGTGGGCAACGAAAGAGGTTCGCGGTCCTGGCCCTGGACCATGGTAAAAACCTTTTTGGAAACCCCCAATTTTTTTCATCTTTATTTTGACAGCCGTTCTTTTTTCCTGGTGCCCAAAGACGGTTTTTCCAGCTCGGATGAAATTTACCAACTGCGGCAATTGTTGAAAGAAAAAGTGCGGCCGGGAAGGTGAATTGGCAATGGTAAATGGTGAGTGTTTTTTAAGCTATGGCCCTTCTTTACTCCCATTATTGACTACTGATTATTGATTATTAGTGAGGGGCTTTGCTCCTGGGTAGCAATAATGAATCAATCAATGATCAATAATTAAATCAAGCTGTTGAAGGAAAAGATGGTAATTAAAAACTGTTCGCTGCACCATTCACCATTCCCTACTACAGTTCCTTTTCCATGACATAATGCGCAATGGTGATTTCATGAAACTCTTCACCCACTTTTCGGTAGCCCATTTTTTCGTAAAAGCCCAGGGCATTCTTACGGGCATGCATGATTATTTTTTTATAGCCCCTGTCGCGGGCCAGGTTTTCGGCAAATTGCATCAGGGCTTTTCCAATGCCCTTGCCCTGCAGGTCGTTTAAAACGGCCATCTGCCGCAGGCGAACGGTTTCGGGCTCTTCCTCCACCAGCATGCAACAGCCAAGCATTTGATCGTCTTCGTAGGCACCCATCAATAAATTGTTCTTTTCCAACTCCAATTCATCGGCTGTAAAGCTTAGGCCCAGGGGTTTGCGCAAAACCTCGTCCCGCAGCCTTACCATTTGCTGATACTCCTTCGTGCCGTGATCTATGATTTTCAACGCCATTGGATAACGAATTGAATGATTTCAATTTACAAATTTCGGTGCACACGGCAAATTGCACGTTTTCTATTGAATTCGGGAAAAAAAAACC
Source organism: Bacteroidota bacterium (assembly GCA_023392575.1). Classification (GTDB taxonomy): domain Bacteria; phylum Bacteroidota; class Bacteroidia; order Chitinophagales; family Chitinophagaceae; genus Flavisolibacter. The sequence goes on from JAEVYV010000048.1 coordinate 2,077, forward strand.
AACTTTTTACTTAAAAAGGGAAACCTCAAACAAAATGTTGGATAATGCAAAAACTTATATTTTTGCACCACTATAACCAAACTTTTACAAAATGTCAGACATTGCAGCAAGAGTAAAAAAGATCATCGTAGACAAATTAGGAGTTGACGAAGCAGAAGTAACCAATGAAGCTTCTTTTACCAACGATTTGGGCGCCGATTCTTTAGACACCGTAGAATTGATCATGGAATTTGAAAAAGAATTCAACATTTCAATTCCCGATGAGCAGGCTGAAACAATCACCACTGTAGGCCAGGCTGTATCTTACCTTGAAGAACACGCAAAGTAATTGAGCTGTTGTTCCCGTAGCGGAACATTATAAAACTCCGCCTTCCGGCTACACCGCAGTGAAGGCGGTTTTCTCTTACATAAAACTTTATTGTGGGTCAAATAGAATTAAAGCGAGTTGTAGTAACCGGAATGGGTGGCATTACCCCTCTTGGCAATTCAATCACTGAATACTGGAACAACCTGCGCAATGGCGTAAGTGGGTGTGATTTCATCACCAATTTTGATGCTTCCAAGTTCAAAACCCGTTTTGCCTGTGAGATTAAAAACTTTGATCCCACCAACTTCCTGGATAAAAAAGAAGCCCGCAAACTGGATCGCTTTACCCAAACGGCTGTTGTGGCCAGCGACCAGGCGGTGCTGGATGCCGGCATTGACCCCACCAATGTCAATGTGGACCGGGTGGGTGTGGTATTTGCCAGCGGCATCGGTGGGTTGATCACGTTTCAGGAGGAGGTGACCAATTTTGCCAAGGGCGACGGTACGCCCCGCTTTAATCCATTTTTCATCCCCAAGATGATCCTGGATATCGCCGCGGGACACATTTCCATGCGGCATGGATTCCGGGGACCCAACTTTGCTGTGGTAAGTGCCTGCGCTTCTTCCACCAATGCCATGATGGAGGCGTTTAATTTATTGCGGATGGGCAAAGCCGATGTCATCATCACCGGCGGCGCCGAAAGCGTGGTTAGTGAAGCTGGCGTGGGTGGGTTCAATGCCATGAAGGCCTTGAG
>JAEVYV010000074.1 GCA_023392575.1 Bacteroidota bacterium
TACCATATGTTACCACAAGGCACCTTTTCTTCTTTAATCCAAATTCCCTAACCGCATAAGAAAGATCTTCGGCATGAATGAAAAAATTAAAGTCGGCATGGCGATGGGTCCACCTTTCATATCGCCATAAAATCTTCCACCACCATTTGTTTAAGGTTTTGAACCGCAAGGCCTCAATGTTATGCGAGTGGACTATTGTTTTTACACCCGTAAACTTTTTTATGAAAAAAGCCAGCCAGCCTAAATAGGGATGTTCAATAAGGAGATGCGTTGCTCCCTTTGCGTGAATTAATTTTTTGGTTTTAAAAAAAATAAGCGGGTTGACATACCGCAACTTTGAATGGGAAAAAAGTTTTACGGTTTCGTAGCCCTTTGCCAGTTCATTGGAATTGGTATCCACTGTTGCACATACCAGGTTTACCTGCCGGGCAAAGTATTCATTAAAAAAGGCAATGCACTTTTGACCGCCAATTTTGGCCGGTAAAAACTGATAGGGGGCAATGCTGACTACGGTTGTGTTCAATGCAGGAACGGTTAAGTCGTTTTTTTACTTATTGTTTTGCGAGGCATAAACTCCGATGCTATTGCAACAAGCAATAGAAGAACGGCTGCCAACGATGAATAGAACGTCAGCGTATCGCCCAACACATACGATTTCGGTAGAAAGCGGAACTCAATGGTATGGTTGCCCGCCGGAACAGACAAGCCCCGCAACGCGTAATCTGTTTTTACAATGGGAGCTTCCTTGCCGTCAATAAATGCTTTCCAGCCCAAAGGGTAGTAGATTTCGCTGAACACAGCAAACTGGTTGCTGTTAGCAGAAAACGAATAGGTGATTTTATCGTTCAGGTTCTCAACCAGTTTAATCGTTGCGGATGAATCAAAAACAGGATCGAATTTTACATCATTTTTAAACCTCTGTTGTACAATAGCCGTATCTTTTAAAGAAGTGTGATCGAGTTGATTCATCTCTTCATCCGGCCCCGTCACAAACCGAACGGCTTTTACCAGCCAGGCATTGCCAAATGCACCCGGATTGAGTTGGGCCACTGCTTGTCCTGTGGCCGGGTTGGGAGTGATGAAATATTTTGTATTAAGCATATCAAACACTTCCATATTGCCCTTGCTCAATTGGTGCTCGATCAAATCCTGGTAGAGCGTAAGCTTGGCCGGGTGATAACCGCCGACGGAATTATGAAAGTATGAAGTACGGGAACTTTGGAAGGGTCCATTCTGCTGATCGGTCTGATCAAAAACCCGGAATGGTTTGTTTGGGTCTGCCAGAATCTGTTGATCGGCCTGAGTAGGTGTGAAGAACGATTCAAAATCTGAAGGCTCAACAAACGAAGAGTCATTCAAATATCTCCTGCCTACAGCCAGTACATCAAAGCTGCTTAACACTAAGATGCCTGCCATTACCATGCCCGGCTTCAGCTTGTTTTTTAAATAGGCGACCATCAGCAGCATGGCCAGTCCGATGAGTACAATGGAACGTAACAGATCGCCGCCAAACAAGGCCTTGCGGTCTTTGTGTAAAGCATTGATCATGGTTTGCCCAAAGGATTCTGCCTGTTGCTGCATTTGTGGTGTGGGTTCGTGTTGACCAGCGGATTGGCTGAGCAGCGCATTGACAAAGCTACTTTTGATCCGGGCATCATTAGCGCCCCGGTAATCGAAACTAAGATACAGCATGACCAATAGGGCTATCAGACCAGCCGTTATCCAGGCTGAAAGTTTAAACGCTTTCCATGAACTTTCTCTTTTATTTTCATCTGACAAAAACTGGTTTAGGGCAAAGGCTGCCGTTAATGGAAAGGTCAGTTGCGGAATCACCAAAGCCATGGTTGGCGCTCTAAATTTGTTGTATAAGGGCAGGTAATCAAACAGAAAATAATTGACCGCTGCAAAGTTTTTGCCCCAGGCAAGTATAACGGCAAAGAGAGTAGCTGGGATGATCCACCATTTGTGCCAGCTTTTCCAATATACCATTCCGAAGATGAACAAAAAGCAAATAATGGCGCCGAAATATACGGTGCCTGATGTGCCAAGGTGTTGAGGTCCCCAATACGAATAGCTGTTTTCCATTTGCACAGCCTGTTCTTCTTGTACGCCTACTTCCGCCATTTTTTCGGTAAAGGCAGTAGGGGCACTGTATTCATCCCCACCATTGCTTCCGCCGTAAATAGCCGGCACAATAAACGTCAGGGTTTCTTTAATACCGTAGCTCCAACTGAATGCATAATCTTTGTCCAAACCGCCTTTGGTTTTGTTTGCGCTGTCATTTGTCGCGGTTAGTTCTGAATGACCGCCCCGCATTGTAAGTTTGGCGTACTCCCTGATGGGTAGCATGGAAACGGCAAAGGTCAAAAAACCTAAAATGGCAGCGCCTAAGGCTACCGATAGGCTAACGAGGCTTTGTTTAATTTCCCTTTTTTTCCAGCTATAAATTAAAAAGGCAATAATGATAAAGCCAATTATGAGGCCTGTATAATAGGCAATTTGAAGGTGCTGCGAACCCACCTGATAGCTGAAAGTAACGGCCAATAGAGCCGCTCCCCACAAATAGCTGCGTTTTAGGATAAGGAACAAGCTGCCGATGATGGCAGGAGCTATTGCCATGGCCTGCATCTTGGTATCGTGGCCTACAGAAATAATCACAGGGTTGTACGTTGCATAGGAGTAGGCAAGGGCAGCCATGATGCCGATCCAGGGCTTGATGCGTAAAACACAGCATAAAAAGTAAAAACAGATACAGCTTAAAAAGAAAAAGCTAATCGGCTTTGGTAACCATAGGGTCATCAGGCTATGAACATAACTGACAAATATGGGTTTGGTGGCCTCCATAGATATGGTATACGTGGGCATGCCGCTAAACACACTATTGGTCCATAAGGGAAAATGCCCGTATTTATCTTTGAACTCAAAGGACTGTTGGGCTATTCCTTTCCATCCCAAAATGTCGTGTTGGTTTAATACCTTGCCTTCCAGCACAGGCTTGCAATAGATTACAGCAACAATTAAAAAGATGACAATGGCTACCAAATGGGGAAGAAGTCGCGGAAACAACCCTTTGTTCATATACCGGTTTTTAGTGGCGACAAAATAATGGTATTTTGCATGAATTAAGAACTTAATTGGGGGTTTTGTTGACAGATTGCAGAGGGCAAAAACGTTATGCTTGCCGGTGCCGCAGCTTGTAAACCTCGAACTTCAAACCTCGAACCTTAAACTACTCATGCGTTGGCTTTTATTCTTATCAAAACTAGCTTTTGTTTGCAATATCTTTTTTCTGCTGGCTGTTTCGGTGCAACTAAGTAATTGGCTAACCAATCCGGATATCACCGCTACTATTGCCATCATCGGTTATTTTCTGGTGGTGTTATTCAACCCTCTGGTCAACCTCTGCTATCTTGCCTTGTTCCTGGTTCGTAAAAAGTTCTGGCTCGTGGTGCCGTCGTGGCTGATAACCGCCAATATTTTATTTTTAGTCATGCAAATCTTTTACATCTTATACTTAAATGATACAAAGCATACTTAAAGACAGGCCGGCAAAATTGTTTTTGGCGATCACCGCATTTTTTTGCTGTAATGCCCTGATTGCCGAATCGATCGGGACCAAAATCTTTTCCCTGGAAAAATTATTTGGATTGGACCCGGTAAATTTTTCTTTGTTTGGACAAAGCGGGCTGTCCTTTAACCTGACCTGTGGTGTCTTGTTGTGGCCGCTGGAATTTGTGGTCACTGATATCGTAAATGAGTTTTACGGGCCCAGGGCCGTTCGCCGCATTTCCTACACAGCGGTGATCCTGATTGCGTATGCCTTTCTTATGTATTTTGTTGCCATTGGTGTGCCGCCGGCCGATTTTTGGGTGGGCAGCGCGGTAAAAAATGGCATTGACAATATGCAAAATTCTTTCAATGCCATTTTCGGGCAGGGCATGAGAATAATCGTGGGCAGTATTGTAGCCTTTTTGGTTAGCCAGTTGGTGGATGTGTATGTGTTTCATAAAATAAAAAAGGTTACCGGCAATAAGCATATCTGGCTACGGGCCACAGGATCCACCCTGGTGTCGCAGTTAATTGATAGCTATATTGTCTTGTTTATTGCTTTTAGCGGTGTGTTTAGCTGGCAAATGATCCTGGCTATTGGCATTGTGAATTATACGTACAAGTTTGCGATGGCGCTTTTATTAACTCCGGTAATTATGCTGGCGGAAAAAAGAATTGAAAAGTATGTGGGGCATGAGGTTGCTCAAAAAATGAAAAGGTCGGCGATGGGACAGAAGGAGGACGGGTTTGCAAATATTCCGGCGGCGGGATGAATCAGGTGAATGGTCAATAGTGAATAGCTTGATTATGCTTAGATCGCGATGAAGAAATCATTTGCAACTGGTTCTTTACAGTGTACGTTCCTTCAGCATCCGCACCACGATCTTATCAATGGGCAGGCTGACGCTTTCTTCTGAAAGATCTTCCCAATTGATGAAGCGGAAGCTTTCTGTTTCATTGTTTTGCTGGTAGGCATTCATTTGCTTTTCGTCAAAATCAAAAGCTCTGGTGCTCAACCGGATCGAAATTTCTTCTAATGGGTTTACAAAATAATAGATGGAAATGATCTGGTGATTGGGGTTAAAGGCCGAAACCTGAAAATAATCTGTTGTATAGATATGCTCGCCTACTTCTACTTTTAAATTCATTTCTTCCAAAAACTCACGCCGCAGGCAATCTCTTGTGCCTTCTCCGTGTTCTAGTCCGCCGCCCGGAAATTTTGTGTACCGGCTACCGCGGATCAATTCATCGCTCACCAATACCTGCTTTTGATCGTTGATCAAAACACCATATACCCGAACATTAAAAAGACGCATTACTGGAACAATTTTTTGCGCAAAAAGAACCAGCCCACCAAAATGGAAATGGTAAGGGATAATACCGCTACTATATAAAAGGCATAAGGAGAATGTTCGAAACCGCTGGGTACATTCATTCCAAACAAACTGGCGATCAACACGGGAAAGGTCAGTACAATGGTGATCACCGCCAGTCGTTTTAAAACCAGGTTTTGGTTGTTGGCAATGATGCTGGCATAGGCATCCAGGGTGCTGCTCAGGATGTTGGTGTAAATATTGGCCATTTCCAGCGCCTGCGAGGTATCAATGATCAAATCCTCCAGTATTTCTTTTTCGGCTTCATTCAGTCCAAGGAAGTTGGTGCGTTCCAGTTTCATGAACAGCAGTTCGTTGGAGCGGAGCGCCGTTACAAAATACACCAGGCTTTTTTGGATGCGCAACAGTTGCAGCAGTTGTTCGTTCCGGTTGGCATCGTAGAGTTGTTGTTCCAGTAAATTTCTTTTCTGGTTGATCTCTTTCAGGTGCTCCATAAAATCCTGCACGATCTTTTCAAAGATCTTCAGCGCCATCATATTTCTTTTGTCGGGGTGGCGGTTTTGGAACGTGTTTAAGAACCGTTTGATGGCGGGATTTTCAAATGAGTTTACCGTTACTATTTGGTTGTGCGTAAGGATGATGCAAATGGGAATGGTGATGTAATACGCATCGCTTTCATTGAACGAGTTGTTTTCTGTGGGGGTTTTCAAAACAATCAGCCGTACGTTGTCCTCTTCTTCAAAACGGCTGCGTTCGTCAATATCCAGCGAGTCGGTAAGAAAGTCTAAGGGGATATCCAGCTTGTTAGACAGCTCAAAAAACTCCTCCTGTTTCAGGGGCGGCGATATGTTGATCCACGAGCCGATCTTGGGCTCTTTGATTTCAACCGTTTTGTGATTCTCGTTAATGAAATATTTTATCACAGGTTCAGTTCAGTTATAAGGTGATCGCAATCGTTATTAAATAGTGATGTTGCCTTCAAACACTTTTACAGCGGGACCAATTAACCAAATATTTTTATAACTGTCGCCGTTTTTTTCGTATTCCACGCTTAGTGAACCACCCCGGGTTTCCACATCTACATGGTTGAAGCCGCTTTCGTTATGGGCACACACCAGGGCCGCTGCCGTTACCCCCGTACCGCAAGATAAGGTTTCATCCTCAACCCCCCGTTCATATGTGCGGACAATGATCTTATACGGAAGCTCGGTTTGTTCCACAAAATTTACATTAATGCCGTCTTTTTCAAATTCCTTGCTATAGCGGATCGCCTGTCCTTTTTTAAAAACATCCAGGTGCATGACGTCGTTGGTGATTTGAACATAGTGGGGCGAGCCGGTGTTTAAAACAAAGTTTCCGTGCTCATTTTGTACGCTGTTTACGTCGTTCATTTTTAAGGCCACGATCCCATCGTATTTCAGTACGGCTTCGTGTTCGCCGTCGACCGCCAGGAACTTGTAACTCTCCCTGACAATGCCTTTGTCGCTGGCAAATTTTACCAGGCAACGGCCGCCATTGCCGCACATGGAACTTTCCTTTCCGTCGGAGTTGTAGTACTTCATTTCGAAATCATAACCTTCAAGGTTGTTCAACAGCATCAGCCCGTCGCCGCCTATGCCCAACCTGCGGTTGCAGAGAAAGGCAACCTGTTCGTTGGTTAAAGCGCTGTAGGCTTTGTCCCTGTTATCCATGATTACAAAATCATTGCCGGCGCCCTGGTATTTGTAAAATTTAATGGTCATATCGATAAAGATGTACTGATTGTTTCCAGTGTGTTTTTTATCAGGCGGTCTATTAATGCGTCGCTGTTTTTAGTGAACTCCTTTTTTGTCCGGTTGGCCACAATGGCACTGAGCGACAGGCAATGATGCCCCAGTAATTTGCCCAGGCCGTAAATGGCGGCCGTTTCCATTTCAAAATTAGTGATGCGATGCTGGCCAAACGTAAACTCCGTGAGCCGCTCGATCAATTGCGGATTTTGAACGCCCAGGCGCAGAATGCGGCCCTGGGGGCCATAAAAACCCGGGCAGGTTACCGTAATGCCCTGATGATAACCGTTTACGAAATGCTTCAGCAGGGAGGCACCTGCGGTACTAATGTAGGGGTTGCTTACATGGGCGTGCAACTGCGTGTGGGTAACAAAGGAATGCAGCAATTGCTTTTCCTGTTCGTTGTGTTCCTGCCGGTAATAATTCAAAAGATTGTCCAGCCCCAGCCCGTGGGTGGAAGCCACAAAACTATCAACGGGAATATCGCTTTGCAAAGAACCCGACGTTCCGATGCGGATGATGTTCAGCGACGTGAGTTGTTCTTTGACCTGCCTTGTTTCAAAATCAATGTTGACCAGGGCGTCCAGTTCGTTGAGTACGATATCAATATTATCCGGTCCGATGCCCGTGGCAATGACCGTAATTCTTTTCTTGCCCAGGAAGCCGGTGTGGGAGACAAATTCCCGGTGGCGGAATTTGCTTTCCACCGAGTCAAAATACCGGCTGACCAGGTCCACGCGGTCCGGATCGCCAACCGTAATAATGGTGTGTGCCAGTTCCTCGGGTCTTAAGTTCAAGTGATAAACGGCGCCCCGTGGATTAATGATCAATTCGGATTCCGCAATTTTTTGCATGAATGTTTTTTTCAAAAATGTTAAGCTACAAATGTAGTTCGATTACTTAGTAAAAAAACCCTATTTTCGCACCCGCTTGGGATTTGGGTTGTGGGTTTGATGTTCGGAATTAAAAAACTAACTTCAAACTTCTAACCGCAAACTTCAAACTTAAAAGGTACCGTGGCCGAGGGGCTAGGCTGAGCTCTGCAAAAGCTCCTACAGCAGTTCGAATCTGCTCGGTACCTCCAAATCTCCCGTCTCGGCTTAGCTCAGGCGGGAATTTTTTTGTTATGCTGACATCCGAAGAAGAAAAATTTTTTAATTACTGGAGAGAGCAGCGGCTTCAAAAGAAAAAGTTCCTGCGCAAGCTCTCTGTTGGCCTGCCGTTAGGCGTGCTGGTGGCGGCCGGGTTGATGCTGAACCTTTTTTCGGGCTGGTACCAAAGGGCCACCATGCAAATGAACAGCGATCCTTCGGTGATCATTGTGATCCTCGTTGCGCTGATCGGCATTGTTGTTTTCATTACCATTTTTTCTGCCCACCACCGGTGGGATCAAAATGAAACGTTATACCAGGAACTGCTAAAAAAAATAGAAGAAGACGAATCGGGTGCAGCGGGTTGACAAAAAATGAGGTCTAAGGTTCAAAATAATAATTCGATGCTGAAAAAAATTATCGTTGGCTTTGTGATCGTTGCGTCGCTTGGCGGTTGTTTAAAAGGTGAAAATAATTTTACATGTACGTACAATCCCTGCTCGTACAAAGCACCGGCTTCTGAGATCCAGGCAGTGCGGGACTACCTGGACGCCAATAACATTACCAATGCCCAGGAGCATTGCAGTGGTCTTTTTTACATTATCGATTCGGTGGGCACCGGCAGAACACCTACAGCCTGTAACTACGTAAACGCTACATACACGGGTAGGCTTACCAACGGGAATACGTTTGATCAGGGTACCCACGATTTTGGCTTAAACCAGGTGGTGCTGGGCTGGACCAACGGCATCCCGCTGATTAAAGAGGGTGGTAAGATCCGTTTGTTTATCCCACCAGCTTTAGGCTATGGCCCAAATCCGAATCAAAGCATACCCGGTAACTCCATTTTGATTTTTGACGTAACTCTTAACGGAATTTATTAAGCGGCAACAACAGGTACGGTTTACCTTTGTGAAAAGCATTTGACTTGACACACGAAGCTATTTCCGTATTCGACATTTTTAAAATTGGTATAGGTCCATCCAGCTCTCATACGCTGGGTCCATGGAGGGCTGCACAACGCTTTGTGCAAACCCTTATTGAAAAAGGACAACTGGAGCAGGTTACCGAACTAAAAGTTTTACTCTATGGTTCTTTGGCCAAGACCGGCAAGGGGCACGGCACCGATGTGGCCGTGCTCTTGGGTCTGTGTGGCGACGACCCAGTCACTTTTGATGTCAATCAGATCACACCCAAGATCAATGATATCGCTGAGAAAAAACGGTTGGTTTTGGGCGGCCGCCACGAAATAAATTTTGATTCCGCGGAAGACATTGCGTTTTTGTTTGCCGAATCGCTTCCTTTTCATCCGAATGCGTTAAGCTTTCTGGTTTCGTTTCAAAATGGAGACAACCTTTCCGAAACCTATTATTCCATTGGTGGCGGCTTTGTGGTAAAAGAAGGCGAAACGCAAAGCCAGGAGCAGGTCAGTCTTGCTTTCCCGGTTAATACCTCGGAAGAATTGCTGCACTGGTGCCGTAAAACAGGGCTGGCCATTCACGAAGTGGTAATGGAAAACGAGTCGTCGTGGCGGCCGGAGGCCGAAACAAAAGCAGGCGTCTTGAAAATATGGGAGGTGATGCAGCAGTGTACGTACCGGGGCTGCCACACATCGGGCACCTTGCCCGGCGGGCTGAACGTTAAGCGCCGGGCCGCCGACCTGAATCAAAAGCTGTTAAAGGGAAAGACCTACAACACGCCGGAAGAGTGGTTTAATGCCATTCGGCAGGGTGGCAATTCGTTTCAATACATTTTGGATTGGGTGAGTTGTATTGCCCTGGCTGTAAACGAGGAAAACGCCTCGTTTGGCCGGGTGGTTACCGCGCCAACCAATGGAGCAGCAGGCGTTATTCCGGCGGTGCTGCATTACTACATGGTTTTTCACGAAAACGTTACCGACGAAAAGATCGTGCAGTTTTTGCTGACGGCATCTGAAATCGGCAGCATCTTTAAAAAAGGCGCTACTATATCTGCCGCCATGGGTGGTTGCCAGGCCGAGATCGGGGTGTCCTCCAGCATGGCCGCCGCCGCACTTACCGAAGCCTTGGGCGGTACGCAGCGCCAGGCCCTAATGGCCGCTGAGATAGCCATGGAGCACCACCTGGGCATGACCTGCGATCCGATAGCGGGCCTGGTGCAGGTACCCTGTATTGAACGCAATACCATGGGGGCCATTAAGGCCATTACCGCTTCGCAGCTGGCCCTGCAAAGCTCCCCGGATTTTGCAAAAGTATCCCTGGATGCGGTGGTTGAAACCATGTGGGAAACCGCCCTGGATATGAACAGCAAATACAAGGAAACCGCCGAGGGCGGACTGGCTGTAAATATTCCCTTGAGCTTGAGTGAGTGTTAAGAAGGTGTGTATGGTTTGTAGTTTGTGGTTTGGCTCTGGCTTTACCTTACCATGAACGACGGGCCGGTTTTTTCATTCTTTATAAGTTTATTTGGCCAGCACTTTGTTATAAGTAGGTGTATGAAAAATGGTTTTACGCTTTTGGTTTTCATTTTTGTTGCAGTGTGTTTGTATGGCTTGTCCGCCTGCAATATGGCGGAGGGGAGGAACAAAAAGAAAACCTCCGGGGAAATGACTTATTCCTACGCCTGTTTGGACAGTGCGGTGAGCAACAACAAAACCAATAGGGTTATCAGTAAAACCACGGACATCATCCGCGATATGGCCATTGACAAAGACGAGATCACCGATGAAATGCAAACGCAGTACGGCGCAGCCTTCCATCAGGATGCCATCGAAACCAAGACCTTTGTTCTTTTGGATGATCCGGTGGTAACGGCGCAATTAAAAAAGGTGATGGACGAACTGCTGGCGCAGCGGGAAGCTCCCTCCCGGATCAAATACTTTATTTACTTGCTGGATGATAAAGCCATCAATGCCTTCACTTTTGGCGGACGGATTTATGTGACAAAGGGTATGTACGAGAAATGCAAGGGCAACCCGGCCTTGCTGTATTCCATTATCGGGCATGAAATAGGGCATTCCGAAAAAGGACACATCAAAAAGACCATCCAGGAAATGATGCTTTCCAATCAGATATTTGGAGAGCGGGATGGCGATTTGTTTCTGTATCTGAAAAAATTACTTACCGCTTCTTTCAACCAGCGAAATGAACTGGAAGCCGACTATTACGGCACCGATCTAACCTATCGCCTGAACCAGGATGTGTGCTCTGCGGTTTCTTTCTGGCAGGCCATGGCCCGCGAGGAAAACGAATACAGCAAGCTGGAAGATTTTTTCCGCAGTCACCCGTTTTCTTCTCTCAGGGCCCAATGCCTGCGGGATCATATTCAAAGCAATTTCGGGGCAAACTGCGCAGGCAATTAAAGCTTCTGGGATTCATTGGGCGCAGCAGGAATATAAGCGGATCGCGGCATCTTCACGGCTCAGAAGGGAACAAAGCATGCACATTTGGATGGACCCGTTTACAGCAGTTTGATTTTCTGCATCACCAATTCCACCATTTTGTCGCAACGCTTTAAATGAAAATGCAGGATTTCTTCTTTTGGGTAATAAGTGCTGAGCGATTCCCGCAGCAAGGCTTTGGCCCGGTTGAGCCGCACCTTTACATTGACCTCGCTAATGTCCAGGCAGTGCTGTGTTTCGGCAACGTTCATGTGCTCGATTTCCCGCATCACAAATACCGTTCTGTATTTTTCAGGAAGATTGCATATCGCCTCCTGCAATATGTTCTTTAGTTCTGAGTTAAGCACTTTTTTAAATGGAGTTTGGGTATCCGTGGTCAACTGTTGGTACGATCCGCTGTTCATCATCTCTGTATCCATCAGCACGGATCGCTTTCTTTTTTTAATGCGCAGCAGGCATTCGTTGATCAGTATTTTGGTAAGCCAGGTGGAAAAACTAGCCTTGAATTCAAAACGCCCTAGACTTTCATAGGCATGGATATAGGCTGCCTGCATGGCGTCTTCCACTTCCGCATCGTCGTTGAGGAGGGACATGCCCACGCGGTAAAGGCGTTGGTTGTACCGGCGCACCAGCAAGGCATATAAATCCTTTTCACCCCTTAATACCCGAACAATGACTTCGTTGTCGGGGATGAGGTCCGTTGCCGGTAAATTTTGCTGCTTCATGACATCCATCTTTGGTTAGAGTAGGAAACCGCCTGCAGGTTACAACATTAAGATACTAATTTTTGTAACCTTTTTATCCGGCCCAACTCCAATGTGTCAGTTACAACCATTCAATCAAAATTTATGGACACAGTAGAACAAAACACAGAGAAAGTGCAACGGGTGTTGCAGTACACCTATGGCCTGGTGCCCATTGTGGCCGGGCTTGACAAGTTCACCAACCTGCTGGCCCACTGGCAGGATTACCTTAGCCCTTTTGCCGTAAACCTCTTACCCATGAGTGCAGGAACCTTTATGCTCATTGTAGGTGTTGTTGAAATTGCTGCAGGGGTGCTGGTACTCCTCCGCCCCCGGATTGGAGGCTATGTGGTGATGGCCTGGCTGGCGCTTATTGCCCTTAATTTAATTATAGGCGGTCGTTATTTGGATGTGGCAGTGAGAGACCTGGTGATGGCTATTGGGGCTTTTTGCCTGGCGAAGCTCTCTGCGGCAGAGGCAGGCTATAAGGCAAGGCATCATGTTTTGGCCGGTGCTGCTTCCTGATGAGTGCTAAGGAACAAGCCGAACTGAAAGAGATATGGCTAATGGTTGAAGACAGAACGTGATCCCGTGCCAGGAAAACCGCATAATGGCTGTGCTGCCTTTGCACTGACGGGCCGGGACAAACTTCAGGAGTGCCGATCACAACCGGAAAAAGATGAAAGGAGTGCTGAAGCTGGTATCATAAAAAAACGCATCTTTTTATAAGATGCGTTTTCCATTAATTTATGAACGGCTTACCGCCTGCTGCCGAAGATGCGCAGCAGCATGAGAAACAGGTTGATGAAATCCAGGTAAAGCGACAAGGCGCCCACAACGGCTCCCTTACGGTGTGCCTCGGTTCCTTCCGTTACCGTGGCGCCCATGTTTTTGATCTTTTGGGTATCATAAGCCACCAGGCCGGTGAAAATAAAAATCCCAACATAGGTAGTGATCCAGTAAAGGGCGGAACTATTCAAAAACAGGTTTACCAGCGAGGCGATGATCAGGCCAATCAGCAACATGAACAGCAGGCTTCCAAACCGGGTCAGGTCGTTTCCGGTAAAATACCCGTAGGCGCTCATCAGCGCAAACATGCCGCCGCAAATAAAAAACGTCGTGGCAATCGAACCGCTGGTGTACACCAAAAATACAACCGAAAGCGTAAGGCCGTTGAGGAGGGAGTACAAAAGAAAAATTCCGGTAGCGGTCCTGGCGGACATGCGGTTGATCAATCCAACCAGGGAGCCAACCAGCAACAACTCGCCGATGATCAATCCAAAGAAAACAATTTTATTCCCCAGGATAAATTCCAGCATGGGCAGGGAGCTGGCCGTGTACATGGCCACAAAACCCGTTATGGCCAGGGCAAAGGCCATCCAGCCATATACTTTGGTAACAAAGCGCTGTTGCGCCTTTGCTATTTCCTGTTGGGATAGCGATAGTAAAATATCTTCGTTCATAGTGGTGATTTAGGAATACAATATAAAGGGAAAACGCAAAATTTAAAAGTTAAAAGGAAAAATGGAAAACAGGAGACAAGGGGCTTATCCGGATGGCGGAAGACAGTTGACAGATGACAGAAGGGAAAAGGCTGCTACGGTCTCACGTCTCACGTTTCACCTCTCACGTTTTCCTGACAGCGGTTGGAATCAAACGTCAAACCAATAACACCACCTAACCTCTAAACACTAACCCCTAACCATTTTTAAAACTCCCGAATGGCATTGTACAACGTATCCCGCTCCACCGGTTGTCTTTTTACCTGTTTAATCAGGGCTACAATTTCCTCTGTGCTCATGGCGGGGGTTTGCTCTTCGGCTCCGGCCATGGAGTAAATTTTTGTCGTATCGTCGATGGTGCCGTCAATATCGTCTACGCCAAAAGCCAAAGCCAGTTGGGCGTTCTTTCTGCCCAGCATGGGCCAATAGGCTTTCAGGTGCGGGAAGTTGTCCATGTACAAACGGGCCACGGCATACATTTTTAAATCTTCTACCAGGCTGACTTCCGGCACATGGCTCATGTCGTTGTCGCCATTTCTGAATTTTAGCGGAATGAACGTGTTGAAGCCGCCGGTTTTATCCTGCAGCCGGCGCAACCGCTCCATGTGATCAATACGGTGCTCGTATTTTTCAATATGGCCATAAAGCATGGTGGCATTGCTGTGCATGCCGGCATTGTGTATGGCTTCGTGAATGCGCAGCCAACCTTCGGCATCTACCTTGTCGGCACAAATTTGCTGGCGGATTTCCTCATCAAAAATTTCGGCACCACCCCCCGGAATGGAATTCAAACCGGCTTCTTTTAAAATTTGAACGCCTTCCTCTATGCTTACCTTGGCTTTGCGGAACATATAATCCAGCTCTACGGCTGTAAAGCCTTTGATGTGCAGGTCGGGCCGGTGCGCCCGGATGGCCTTAAGCAGGTCGGCAAAAAAATACAGGTTCATTTTGGGATGAACACCGCCTACAATGTGTACTTCGGTTTCCGGCTTGCCGTCGTATTTTTTTACAATGTTCAGCATGTCTTCCAGGCTCAGTTCCCAGCCTTCTTCGCGGTGGGCATACAGGCGGGAATACGAGCAAAAATTGCACGAAAACACGCAAACATTGGTTGGCTCGATATGAAAGTTGCGGTTGAAATAGGTTTTATGCCCGTGCATTTTTTCCCGCACATAGTTGGCCAAAGAGCCGACAAAAGGGAGGGGGGCTTCTTCCAAAAGGGCCAGACCTTCTTCTGAGTCAATGCGTTGGCCTTCGTACACTTTGCGGGCTATGGATTGTAATCGGGGGCTGACATCCGGAAACGCCATTCTTTCTGCTACGGCTTCGATCATAACTTCAAATTTGCGCAGCAAAGGTAAGGATAGAGCAGGGACTATGATCATACCAACCGCTACCAGGGAAACGTGAGAGGTGAGACGTCAGACGTGAGACCGTAGCGGCCCTTACCCTTCTATCATCAGTCATCTATCAACTATCCCTTAATTTTTCAGGATCCGCTCCGAAATATTTTTCGAGGCGTCCTGGTATTCCAGCCGCACAATATAAACGCCGGGCGCCTTGCCCAATAGATCCACCGTAATCACATTGGGCGCCTCGCCATTGTATTGCCTGGTCCAGATCAGTTGCCCCACTGCATTGTACACCCGGACAAACCGAAGCAGGGTAGGCCGCTGGTAGTGCCATACCGAGAAGCGGTCATGGAAAGGATTGGGCAGAATCAAATAGCCTTTTTCTTTTAACAGGGCCGGGGCCACACTGGTGACGAGGTTCACGTTGTCGAGAAAAATGTTGTTTTCAAAATTATTGGTCACCCTAAAGAATATCTGTATGGGGCTTTCGTTGGCAAAGGCCGTCAGGTCAACCGTATCCCTTCTCCATTGGTTGGCGGTGGGAAAGAATTCATCTTGTTGGGGAGCTTTTACCGTACGCAGTTCCTTGCCCCATTTTTTATAAACGGTGGTAAAGCTGTTGCCGCAATCGCGGCTCACCAAAATCTCCAGCGTGTCCAACGGAATGCCGGCATTGGCCGGATCATCAATATTGGTGTAGGTGGCCGAAGCAACATCGAAACTCAGTTTTACCGAATCAATGCCGGTAGTGGGGTAGCTGATCCGGGGTGTAACCAGCTCGTCT
>JAEVYV010000085.1 GCA_023392575.1 Bacteroidota bacterium
CACCAATTTTGTGGAGCTGTATGGCGACCGGAATGTGAAGGACGACAAGGCTATGGTGGGCGGATTTGCCCAGTTAAATGGCGAAACGGTCATGATCATTGGCCAGCAAAAAGGCATCAATACCAAAACCCGGCAGATCCGCAATTTTGGCATGGCCAACCCCGAAGGCTATCGCAAAGCCCTGCGCCTGATGCGCCTGGCCGAAAAATTCAATAAACCCATCATTACCCTCATCGATACGCCGGGCGCCTATCCGGGCCTGGAGGCCGAGGAACGTGGACAAGGAGAGGCCATTGCCCGCAATATTTATGAAATGATTCGCCTGAAGGTGCCTGTGATCTGTGTGATCATCGGCGAGGGCGCCTCGGGCGGAGCCCTGGGCATTGGTGTGGGCGACCGGGTGTACATGATGGAAAACACCTGGTACACCGTTATTTCTCCGGAAAGCTGCAGCTCCATTTTGTGGCGCAGCTGGGACAAAAAACAAATAGCAGCCGAACAGTTAACGCTGACGGCCGACCACATGAAGGAATTTGGCCTGGTAGACGGCATCATTCCCGAGCCGGCCGGCGGCGCCCACTGGGATTATGTGGAAGCAGCACAAATTTTGAAGGAACACCTGGTAAAGGTGTTGCAGGAGCTAAAGCCGCTTTCTGCCGAGCAGCGCATCAATCTGCGGATTGAAAAGTTTGGCAAAATGGGCTTTTGGGAAGAGCAACCACTTGCCGGCTAAACCGGGGCAAAGCTGTTGAACGATCAACGTTAACCACAAACGATACCGGGTATGTCATTAAGAGACGTATTAAAAGGAACAGGAGTGGCTTTGGTGACACCATTCAATGCGGATGGCTCTGTTGATTTTGATGGCCTCCGCAACGTGATTGATTTTGTCATCGACGGCGGGGTGAATTATGTCGTAACCCTGGGCACCACCGGGGAAACGCCCACCCTCAGCCGGGAAGAGAAAATAGACATCATCAATTTTACCTACGAGGCGGTGGCCGAAAGAGCCCCGGTGGTGGTGGGCATTGGGGGCAACAACACCCGGTCTTTAATGAAAGATATCGAAACCTTTCCCCTGGAAAAAGCCGCAGCCATTCTTTCCGCCAGTCCCTACTACAACAAGCCGTCCCAGGAAGGAATTTTTCAGCACTATAAAGCACTTGCCGGCGCCACGTCCAAATCCATCCTTTTGTATAATGTACCCGGACGCACCGGCAGCAATATTACCGCCGGCACCACCATCCGGCTGGCCAGTGAAGTAGACAATATTCACGGCATTAAAGAAGCCAGCGGCAATATGACCCAGTGCATGCAAATATTGCGGGACAAACCCCAGGAGTTTTTGGTTGTGAGCGGAGACGACAGCCTGGCCCTGGCCCAGATTGCCTGTGGCATGCGGGGCATTATTAGTGTGGCGGCCAACTGCTTTCCCAAAGAATTTACGACCATGGTGGATGCCGCCCTGAACGATGATTACACCACAGCCAGGGGCCTGAACAACAAACTGCTCCAGGGTTATGAATTGCTGTTTGCCGAAAACAACCCGGCAGGCGTGAAAGCCGTATTGGCCGAGCTGGGCCTCATTCAAAATTATTTGCGGCTTCCCCTGGTGCCCCTCAGCCAAAATCTTTTAAAACAGGTGCAGGAGTACCTTCCCACGCTTAAATAATTGGACGCCGGAACCGCCTGGAGGGGAGTGGTGAGTGGTGAGAATCACTATGACCGAAGCGTTCTATTGGGTACTTCACCTCGCAATGCCTGTACTGCTGGCAGCGTCGTTCTCCTCCTGCCAAACCGGACTGCCGGCTGTTACCACCTCTTCCCTACAATCTTTCTTCCATCATAAGACTCGGCCTACCCCTCTCCACATGGAGAAGGGCGGCAGTTTCTCCAAACAACGGATAAGTAGCCGGGGTGAGGTAGAAATAAGCAGACCAGAAAGTTGTAGCCCTACCGGGAAACAGGAAACAGAGGATTTTATGGAGGACGGGATTTCTGTTGTGCCTGATAAGCTTACCAGGTCCATAAACTTAATTTTAAATACACCTTATTAAAGTTTTGCATCCTAAACTTTAATACAATTCTCCATCATAAAGAAAACAGCAGTAAATCTTAAATAAGAAAAAGGCTACTGAACTTTAAAAACATGATTATAGCTGATGCCATTCCGGAGAGCCCGGACCCCCTTCCTCATAAGCGTTTTGGTCATTGCACAAAGCCAGCTCCTGCCAGAGATGGATCTCTACCCCATACGCCCTGCCACCTAAATCCTGCCCCTCACCTTGTTTCTGCCTGGGAGGAAAACCCAAAGGTGATATGGCTCTCGTTCAGGCAGAAACAATCAGTAGGAAATCTATGACCTGAACTACGCCGAACAGCTATAAGGAAAATTGATACCAGGAAGAGCAAGCCAACAATGAAAGTATATAGTTACCTAAGGCCAGCTAAAAAACCTTAGTGTGCTGCCGGGGCGCTGGCCGGACAATCAGCCGGAGGCATTTGATTGTCCTAGACCTTTTGGTTCCTTTTGGGGCAATGCCAAAAGGAACATAAAAAAAGAGATGCTTATAGAAAACAAAGCACCGTTGCAAGCACCTTCCTCGTAGGCGCTTTGATCATTGCATAAGGCCAGCTCCTGCCAAAGGCTTAATTCCCTTTTAAAATCGTCCGGGTGAAAACTTTTAAAGATTTCGTAAGGGCGGTTCTCCTCCTTTGTTCAAAAAAGGGTAAGGCTTGTGAAATCACCTTCGTATTTTCCTTTTCCTCTTTCATTCGAATGATGCCACTGCGTTGAAGAAACCCATGCGTTTCCCCGCCGCCGCTAAGAGCTGGTGAATCCGCTTCACCTTTTCGGTCAGGCATAAAAGCTCCTCCTGGCTGATGGTATAACCTTCCTTATACCGGCTATCGATATAAGCTTTCTGTAAAAGGCGGAAAAGGCGTTTCTCCCCCTCGGTTCTTTGGGGAAACAAATCCGGTAGCTGGTAAGAGACCAAACTGGCATAACGGATCAGCCGGTCAATGCTGTGGGTATGGGCCCGATAGCCCGTGCCCCGTTCCAGCAGGGTGCGCAGGGCCTGCTCGGCCGACTGGTGCAGCATGAAGGCGGCCAGGGTATACTGCTGTCGAAGGCGAAACAGTTCCGCACCGGCTAAAAACTCTTGGGCTTTGGCCAGTCCTTCCCTGCAGAACCGTTCGTCCTCCCGGCCGCCAGGGCCCTCCGGAATTTCGGGGGACACGTTCCCCCCATCATAAATGCGGGCGGCCGACTGCCATACCCTTAGGGCAAACCGGTGGCCTTCCTTGAGCCATTCCACAAAGGTGGCCGTGGGTAAAACAATAGTGGTCACCGGCAGCAGTGGTTTACAGCGGGTTTCGATCTTGTCCTGCCACTCGTGCAGCTCTTTACCGGCAAGATCCTGCAGCAGGATCAGTACAAAGCAATGGGAAATATGCCGGGCGGTAGGGCCCGAGGGCTGAAAGATGCTTTCGCTTCTGCGGTGCGAGAGCGAGGCACCCAGCAAAAAGATCCTATCGGGCTGGGCTGCCTTTACAATGATATCCACAAGGGGCTGCTGAAGGGCTGCAAAAGCCTCGGGGAATAAATGGTAGAGGGTAAAGGGTTTCATACTGCCTCCGGTTTTAATCGTTTGCGGGCGGGTTTGGGAAACCATTGTTTGAACCAGTAGCTGTGGTACTTTCCTTTCCGGGTCTCACAGCGCCGGGGTTCGTGTGCCTTCCACCGGATGAAAAGCGCAAAGCGGCACCTAGTCCTCCAGTTGGTTTCTTCTGGCCTTTTTTTCATTTATAAATTCAACCCGTTTACAGATCTGTTTCACCCTTTCTTTGGAAAGTTTGAACTCACCGGCAATCTCCGCCCAGCTCAGCCCATCCAGGTACCGGCTGTACATGGCATGGTTGCGTTGGGTAAGATCAACGGCTGGCGGGTCGGGGTCAGTACCCTTGTCACGCAAGAATTTTCGCAGAGCATCAATCTTTTTTCGCAAGGCACGCTGTTCACTGCGGTAAGCAGCAAGGTCTTGTTTGGCTTGTTCCACTGTCATATACTTTGTTTTTCAATGATCTTTTGCAGCACGGGCCACCACGGAGGCAGGCCGTTATTGTTAGAAAGGGTTTGTTTCAGTAACAGTTTGTCGGGCAGAGCCCTGTTCGCCGCGGCGTTGTTGCACCACTGGTGGGCCAGCACGCAGTTTTCCTTTGTGGTGCCTCCGCCCAGGGAACGGGCCACCAGGTGCTCCAGCGTTATGGAGGCAAACCGCCGCGATCTGGCAGCACCGGGGGAATTTTTGGGAAGAATGAAGCTGCCAAAAGGCAGCCCGCAGTAAAAACAGGCTGATTGGCCGCCGGCGATCAGCCGGCTGCGCAGGGACTTTCCATTTTTTGCTTTTTTCTTTTGCATAGATGGCCGCTCCTGTAAAGGGACGGCAACGGGACCGACTATCCCAGACATGAGCGGAGTACTATAAACGCGGTACCGACTGATTTAAACCAGTGGCTTTTGCCAAAAAAGTCATTATTTTGAAAGACAAAAATTCAGCTATGAGCGAAACTTCGGAACGCAAAATTCACCAGGGCAGAAACGTAAAGCGGTTCCGCGAGATGCGGGGCTTGAAGCAGGAAGGCTTGGCCATGGAACTGGGCGAAGACTGGACGCAACGGCGGGTAAGCTTATTAGAGGGAAAGGAAGAAATTGAACCGGAAATCCTGGAGCAGGTGGCTAAAGTGTTGAATGTGCCTGTAAATGCAATCAAAAGTTTCGACGACCAAACGGCAGTAAATATTATAGCGAATACTGTGAACAATCATGACCAATCGGCTTCTGTATTTATTAATCCTGTGATAAATCCTGTTGAAAAATGGCTTGAAGCGTTGGATGAAATCAAGAAATTATACGAACGCCTTTTGCAAAGTGAGAAAGAGAAAGTTGAATTATTGGAAAGGGTGCTTAACCAAAAGAAATAAAACTATTCATAACGATTATGAATCAAGAGCTACCGGAAGGCGACTTTTTGTTTTTTTGGAAATGTCATTAGTTGCAAACTAGCGACGGCATGGGGCACAATGTATTTCCAATCAATGTATTCCATAAGCAATTTGATTTTTGTCTAGAATGCTACAGTTAACACTTCGCACAAAATCAGTCCTCCTCTAAATAGGTTTCATTGTAAATCTCTCTAAGCTTTCTGCCGTTGTAGGTCCAATAAGGACCGGGAGCCACATGATAGCCGTTATCCAGAATTATTCGTGTGGCATTGGTCAATGAAGTTTCTTCGCCTCTGAACATCACCGTGCGGTCGCTCGCCACTGATACTTTTTCTCCATTGGCAACTGAAATCAATTCGCTGCCTACAGGGATATTCATCTCGCCAAAACTAAAGCGAGGTCTTTTCTTGCGGGCATACGCTTCTCCTGCTTCCCTGTCCACTTCATCAACTTCTTCTTTTTCCCTTGCCACTTTAGGAGTTACATCTTCAATTTCCATAAGCTTGATGATCGCTATGGCCTGCGCCGCTTCAATTTCAAAAAACTCCCGTTTGGGATTTACCCTATCCGGGCCAAATGCAACATGCAAGGCTTTTTCAACTTTGTCATGGTTGGCTACTTTTGCTGCATATACACACTCAAAGGGTAAAGGCACGCCTGTAGTATAGATTTGGGCCATCCTCAATTTCACGTCTTCATGCGTAGTCATCCCTATCTTGATCATATTAGGAATGGCCGGGTTGGTTAGTATGTAAACGATGCCTTGTGCATTATTTAATGTTTCCATCAACAAACTATTTTCTATCTTCTATTTTTCTTCCCCAGCCGGGTCTCCGCAGAGACCCGGCGCTAATTAATAGGGTTCATTTTTTCAATTGCGCAATAATCGCCCGAAACCCCTCTAACGCACTTTCCAGGTTCTCCACAATCTCTTCTGCCAGTTCATCGGGATCAGGCAAGTTATCCAGATCTGCAAGACTCTTATCTTTCAGCCAGGTAATATCCAGCGATGTTTTGTCTCTTGTAACGATCTCCTCATACGAAAACTTTCTCCAACGTCCATCGGGTGTAGCCGTACTCCATGTTTCTTTTCTTTTATGCCTGTTTGTTGAGTTGTAACACTCAATAAACTCTTTCAGGTCATCAAACTTCAGCGGGTTCTTTTTGAGGGTATGATGAATATTGGTGCGGTAATCATATACCCAAACGTCGCGTGTCCAGGGGTCTTTGCTGGCCGGCTTGCCATCGAAGAAGAGCACATTGGCTTTTACACCATGGGCATAAAAGATCCCGGTGGGCAGGCGAAGAATGGTATGCAGGTCAACCGTCTCCAGTAATTTTTTGCGAACGGTTTCGCCGGCACCGCCTTCAAACAACACATTATCGGGAACAACCACGGCCGCCTGCCCTGTTGTTTTGAGCATGGTCCGGATGTGCTGCACAAAATTGAGCTGCTTGTTGCTGGTTGTGACCCAGAAATCCTGGCGGTTGTAGGTAAGGTCTTCCCGCTCCTGCTCACCTTCTTCATTGGTAAAGGTCATGCTGCTTTTTTTGCCAAATGGCGGATTGGCCAGCACATAATCATAGGTGGTTTTGGGAGCAGCCAGCAGCGAATCATCGGGTGCAATGAAAGTAGAGAAATCAATATCGCCGATGTTGTGGAGAAAAAGATTCATCAGTGCCAGCCGCCTGGTACTGGGAACAATTTCGTTGCCGAAAAAGGTTTTGTGTTTGAGAAATTGTTTTTGCTCTTTATCCAGGTCGTAACTCCCCACAATGTAATCGTAAGCCGCTAAAAAGAAACCGCCGGTGCCGCAGGCCGGATCGGCAATGGTTTTCTTTGGTTCGGGACGAAGGCAGTGCACCATGGCTTTAATGAGGGCCCTTGGTGTAAAATATTGTCCGGCCCCGCTCTTGGTATCTTCTGCATTCTTTTCCAGCAGGCCTTCATAAGTTTCTCCTTTTACATCAGCGCCCAGTACATGCCAGTTCTCCTTATCAATCAGGTCAATAAGCTTATACAATTTGGCGGGGTCCTGTATCTTGTTCTGGCTCTTGGTAAAAATTTGTCCCAGCACTCCTTTCTGTTGTCCCAGCTCACGAAGCAGGGTGGTATAATGACCTTCCAGTTCGGCACCGCGTTTGCCGGTGAGGCTTTCCCAGTTGTAAGCTTTTGGAATGGGCATTGATTTATGGTAAGGAGGCTTGCTTAGTTCATCTGCCATTTTCAGAAAAAGCAGGTAGGTTAGCTGTTCCAGGTAATCGCCGTAGCTAACACCGTCATCTCTTAGGGTGTTGCAGAAAGACCAGACTTTGGATATGATTTGATTGGTGGACATAATTTTAAGCTTCTTCGGTATCAATGATAATCAACGCTTTCGGAGAGAATACTTGGTCAGTATTTACCCTTTCAGATTCTCTTCTAAAAATTGATACTAATTCATGTGAACTTGTTCTTGTTATTGGGATCAGATCTTTTTCATCATCGAGGAAATCTTCAAAACCCGGAAATAATAAAAGGAGCAATGGCAATGTTCCAGCTCGCTCTTTTCTTCTGTACGATTTATTTATGATTTCGGCAAGTTCAATTGTTAAATACGAAATCTCATGAAAAGGAATTGTCAAGTTCTTTTGATGCTTATAAAAGGAAAAGAGGTGGGGGAAAGCTCTTAGCGAATAAACTCTAGGGCTCACCCGTATACCATCGTTATAGTGATAAGTTGAAAATCTTTTATCTAAAGCTTTGGAAACGGAATATGCAGAAGTTAAGGTAATTCCTAAAAGTTCCCTATTAAACACCGAAACAGAGTTATAATGATCCTGTAGAATCAAATCATTATCTAAAAGGTGGTTATAGAATGCATAGGTAGACAATCCAGATTCTCTTTTACCATATCTAATTAAATCACAGACTTGTTCATTCTTTATAGCATCATATGAGCTTTTTGTCCGGTTTCCATACAACCTTTTGCTTTGTACAAAAAATCTGATGTATTTATTTATCTTATCACTTCCTATAGCAAGTTCAAAGTCATACCCCCTTTCGCTTTCTGTTACAGCAGAAATCATTTCAATGGCTTTGATTTGACTACATAAGCTTCTACTAATTTCTTTTAGAGCAAGAGTTGTAAGTGCCTCTTCTCTAACTTCAAAAATCTTATGTGCTTTATTAGTAACTGGCTCGAGTTCATTCCAAACCTTGGTTGATGCATTTTTTAGAGCTTGTTCTAAAGTCATAAACACTTTTATTAATTAAATTTCATCCCACTCGAATATTTTCTTTCCGTATTTATTAACAATGCCGACCTTTTCGTGCGGGTGTGGCTTAACTTCTACTAATTCGATAGGAAGATTTTTTAAAAAACAGTAATCCGTAAAGAATTTCCTTTTATGCCAATTTTTCCCAAAATCACAAAGAGAGTTGTAATAAAGAAGTAACTGTTCCTGATTTGACATTTGTCCACGTAACATTTTCAAGTAACCATATATATCAGTGTATTCGAATTCTGAAGAATAACTTACAATATATTTCACAGAATGATATAAGTGACGATAATAATGAGCAAGCCTTGAGGTATGTCCGTCGAACGGGTAGTAATTTATTTCAAACGTCCAATCATCTTTTTCGCCCAATAACGATCCACACCATTCAAAAAAGTCTTCTTTATTTTTCTTTCTAAATTCAGAATAAGCCTCTTGGATATCAACTAATCGTGGTTTAATAAATTGTTGGAATAAAATTATTTCTGCTGGTGTAATAAAATTTTTCAACTGTCTTTCAGAGGAATAGCCAATCCCAAAAAAAAATATTTTGAATGCAAAATCAACTACATCTTCATCTTTCTTAAATAGTTTTTCCTCCTTAAATGCAGAGTCCTCTTTACCTACAAGAGTTAGTTTATAAATATGGCGAAATTCATTTACCATCTGGTTGAAACACTTTCGTCCTTTCACTCTATCACCAATGTTAAATTCATCGACATTAGACCTATGAAGTTTGATAAGCTCAAACAACCTATTTTCAAATCTTTCTTTAGTGAATGATCTACGTTGTTCCCAAAGTGTAAGAAATAATAGGAATATTCCGACTAATGAAAAAAGAGTTCCGACAATGCCACCTACGTAATCTCCCCAATTATTCAAGGGTTTACTCCTGTCTGAAAATATAAAAATAGCTATGCCGGTAATTATGGTAATAATTGATATCATTCTTAAAAAGAACGCTACGAACTTTTTATCCTGTAAAGAATATTCGTTTTCCTGATCTGACATTTTTATAAAAGTTTTCCTTCAAACGCTTTTTTTAAGATACTTTGCCTTAACGCTTCTGCTTGTTGTAAACTGTTGGTAATTGTTTTTTCTAACTTATCTGCCACACTAAGGCGGCTTTCTATTTCGTGAACGATTAGTTGCTGTTCATCATTTTGCGGATATGGAATTTCTAGTTCTCGCACTTTTTGAATTCCAAATGCTGCCTGAGTAGTAGCCTTAGAACCTTTCTGAAACTCTCTTTCGATATGATTCGTCTTGAAAAAATAATAGAGAAACTTACGGTTAATCGTTCTAGGTTGAATCAAAACTATGTTGGCAGACAAAGTATAGTTCTGTGGAAGCACAATTCTAACTGGGTTGCCTATTGTTCCTATCTTTCCAATTACAAAATCACCCTCTTGTAATTCATAACGTTCAAGATGTTCTTGTAACACTTGTTTTGAAACTCTTCTTGCGCCTGAGAAATCAATCTGATCATTTTCAAAATCAAAATCTTTTGTGCTCACGTAAGGAATCCCGTCCAACGAAACAGGTGGTGTTCTATGACTTGGTTGCGGATCGATTGCATTACCAACTTCTTTTAATTTTTTCCCTTGCCATCCTTTCGGCAACTGACCACCTTGCAGGTTCTCATTTGTAAGCTTTCCCTCAAATGCCCGTTTCAATACACTTTGCCGGTAAACCTTTAATTGCTGTTGTGTTGTTTTAAGTTGTTCTATACTTTTATCTAACTCGCTAAAGAGTTCTTCTATTTTGGAAACAATTTGTTGTTGCACATCGTAAGGCGGAATAGGTATCTCTTGTGACAAAACATCCTTGTCTCGAACAGCAGGATAAGAACTACCTGTTTGCAGTTTGTTGAGTGGCTCTAAAAAATCATTACTTATAGTTCGATAGAATAAAAATTTTGGATGGAGTAGTCCCTTCTTTCCTCTTAGAACAGTAAATCCTGATGAAGCAATCTGGTTATTGTAAAGCGAAGAATCTACCAACGCTATATTCTTCAAATAGGTTCTAACCGTTGAAAAAAGCACATCGTCCTTCTGAACAATTTGTTGAGCTCTTGAAGGAGCATCTTTCCATTTATAGGTTTTGTGCCCGATTATCTTATTTTCAGTGTTGTCAATGCTTCCAATATCAAGATAAAAGAACTCTCGTTCCTGATCTTGCCCTGTTGTTCTAATCTTGGATATCTTCTCACATAATTTACCTAGTTCAATCCATTCCCATCCTTTCGGCAATCCATTTTTCTTATGTCCATTCACTTCATTCATTCCTCGTTAAGTTTTGGTTGAATATCCTGCAATTCATACCAGCCCAGTCCCAAATCCAGGCCCTCTGTCAGTTCAGGCACAAAAACAATTTTCTTATTTTCTTTCAAGGCTTTCCTTACCAGTTCCTCAATATACAAAGGGCCGTATTGCACGCCGCCGGAGAATAATTCCCGCATTGTTTGTCCGGTTTTATTCAAATATGTCGCTATCACGTCTTTCATTTTAATCTAAGTTGGTCATGGATAAATTCATCCTTCTTTATCTTTCTGTCCTTCACTGGTGTTTCCCGTTTAGCTTCAGTTCGTAAATTGTTAACTCGTCAATCATTGTTCAATATTGTTTGGAACGTACAAGTGTGCAACGCTGCCTTATAGCATTCCTGTTGTTCGACACAAAAACGTTTAAAATGTCATATTGTTGACAGCAACGAATTGATCGCCTCCTCACCATTTTCCCGGTGCCAGCAAAATGGTTATCATGCTACCAGTTCTTTATTTAGTTCCTTATAATTGTTTCTATCAAGCGGCCTCAGAGCGGAGTTAAAGCGGACTTTGTCCATGCTTTAACTTCTATAGCCCAGTTCGGTTTTCCACAGTTTTTTCACTTTCCATCAAATAGCCATCAAGTAAAAATAAATTGATAATCAATGTTTTACGTTTTATTTATCGGCTGTTTATCAAATAGCCATCAAATAACCTAGGCCCATATAGGTATATACCTGTTGAGCTTAGGAGATTTATTTTCGGGGTCTTCAAATTTTATCAATCCTGCATCCTGCGTTTCCCTGATTATACGGCTGGCGATTGCGGCGTTCTGTTCCTCAATCTTAAACCTCTCCCTCAGTGTTTGATTGGTCATTTTTTCGTTAGAAACATATTTCAGACAGCAATGCTGGTAACAAGCCCTGATCCGGTCTTTACGATCCATATCGTTAAGACTCTGCGGTGAAAATAAGATCACTTTGGTATGTTTATCCTGAACCCTGAAATCAGGAGCAGGCAACTGAAATAATTCAGCATAATAAATCACCTTATCTACACCGCTTCCTTTTTCTTCACAGATTCTTAGACGACGCATTAAAGAGGCGAGCATTTCATTGCGGCTTTGATATTCATCAATAAATCTTAGGGGGTTGATTAAAGGATGGCCGGGATTGGAAATCTCAATCCGATCATCAAAAATTTCTACCATTGGACCGGTACCTGTTATAGAAAAATCCTGATGAATTAAAGCATTAGCAACCAGTTCACGAATAGCTATTCCGGGATATAATTTAACCGTCTGCCTTAGTGTTTGGGTTATCACTTCGTTGGCTGGCAGCTGATCATCTATAAAACGGATCAGGCCCTCAAAGCCCACCGCATATCCCTTGACCCCTGGAATGTCCTTTTTTGTCTGAACCTTATTCTTGCCGTTGTAAACAACGACCCTCATGGCTTTGCGTGATATGGTCGGGAAATCAGCAAGTTTTTTAGCAAACAGAGTTGCGCCAAGATTTGTAATAGACCAACCCGAAGAAGAAGGCAGAATGAGATTTTCTGATTCAAATCTTTCCAGGACTGCCGAACGGGTAGAAGGATAAGGCAATTGTATTAACTCGAAATAACTCTGTGTGTCCAGTAGTTGAACAACGTCTTCTGCACTTAAAGATGTTTTCGCAATAATTTTTTCAAAAGGAGTTTGGTTAAACTTCCTCCAGATTTTTCTTTCCTTTTCAGGAAAGTCTCTCAATTTCCGTGTAATGCTTCCCACGCGGATATAAGCCTCATGCATGAAATCAATGGGCTGTGATGTGGCAGCATCTATCTGAAAAATGGTAACCGCCAGGCCTTTGTATTCGAATTCAAAAATCTTAAAATCTATTCTTGGACTTAATCGTTGAATTATCCAATGTTCTATCTCTTCATTTCCCTTTTTCCTTTTTGAAGGCCGGAAATCTGTTCCGACAATTGCATGCGTTCCATCTTCCACACCATAAATCAGGAAGCCGCAGATTTGATTATGTAAACATGCACCGTTAGAGAGAGCCGATAACTCTTCGCCAACTTCCTCGCAAGAATGAAAGTTGTGCTTAAACTCTACCCATTCTGTTTCTTTGGGCATTTGGGTGAGTTTTTCCAACAAAGAGCTTAATTCAATTTCACTCATTACGCAACCAATTCTTCATTTAGTTCATTAATAATTTCATCCGTCTTTTCGCCAAACAACTGCCACATCTTTCCCAGTCCGCCCCTGCTGTCAAAAGGAGCATAATCCAGGTCTTCCCGCTCCAAATGAAAGGAAGAAGCAATATGCTCTTTGATCATGCGCAGCCAGGCCATTTGTTCTTCGGTAAAGCGGTTGTGCTGGCCGGCATTCTTTTTCAATATCCATTGCTGAAAATTACGGTCCACCGTTTTATCGTAGGTGGTCAAGGTACTATCTATACCACAAACATGGCGGATTAACGATACCAGAGCTATTAGTTCATTCTTTGGATTGGCATGACCCTTCGACAGGCTCAGGGCCTCAAAAGCCCGCCATACCTGTATGGGCGCCAAAAGAGGCTTATCCTCCCTGATCTTTTCCAATAGTTCTTTGATCATTCCATAGCTCAAACTCCTTCTGCGGTAAGGCTGGTCGTAAAAGATCTGCAGGGCCGTGATCTCATCCCGGTGTGCTTTGATCCATTCCGAAAAATTCTTTACCAGTTCTTCTGCTTTCGCCAGGTTATCCTTATTCCATCCAACCGTAGCAATTTTATCCTGCGTATTGATATCAATGATCTGGTAGTGTGCTTTGCGAACATTCTCGATGTATTCATTCAATTCGCCGGTGAATACGGCGGCGGCTTTATCCTGCAGTTCACTTACAATGTCTTCATATTTTTCCTGTTTCACCTGGGGCGGCGCATCGAAATGTTCTTTTTCAATTTTCATCCGGATCCCTTCCAGCACATCGGGGTTATAGGCATGGAGCAGGTCCTTCACCACCTGCGCCGGCAATTTGCCATTGGCCTTTTCCCTGAATTTTTCTCTTTCCTTATCGGTGATCTGCCTGTCCAGCCGCGCCAGCCGGTTGGCAAGACTGGTAAACAATTCCTCATCCCTGGCGCCCACGGCAATGGCTCCCAAAAGGTCTTTGAGGGGCACACCTGGTTTTTTCTCCAGGGAATGCGTTTCGGTTTTCAGGCTTTTGGTCACGCCAATAGCATCTACAATCACAAAATGGTCCTTGGTGTATTGGGCTGCCGGACTCACCTTTCTCAAATCATCCAATGAAATGGTACGGGTACCCCTTCCCTTCATCTGGTCGAAGTAATTTTTACTTTTCACATCCCGCATGAAGAGCAGGCATTCCAAAGGTTTTACATCCGTACCCGTGGCAATCATATCCACCGTCACCGCAATGCGTGGATGATAATCATTTCGGAACTGTGCCAGCACGCCCTTAGGATCATCGGCACTATAGGTGATCTTTTTACAAAAGCGGTTCTCCTCGGCAAATTCCTCCCGCACAATCTGGATGATATCATCCGCGTGACTGTCCGTTTTGGCAAAGATCAGCGTCTTGGGAACTTCAAATTCGCCCTTGTCATTAATGCGGTCGGAAAAAATTTGGGGAAGATGTTCCTTAAACGTTTTAATGATCAGACGGATCTGGTTTGGATTAACCACTTTATCATCCAACTGCTTGTGGGTATAGGCCACATCTTCGTCCAGTTGTTCCCATCTTTTTTTACGGGTGAGCTTTTCACGATGATCTACATATTCGCCTTTCCATACCACACCGCCTTTTTTGGAAACTTCCGTTTCTATTTCAAATACATTATGCCCCACGTTCACGCCATCGGCTACCGCCTGTTCGTGCGTGTATTCGCTTACAATGTTTTGATGAAAATATCCAAAGGTGCGGTTATCGGGCGTAGCCGTAAGCCCGATAAGAAATGCATCAAAATATTCCAGCACCTGCTGCCATAAATTGTAGATACTGCGGTGGCATTCATCAATCACAATGAAATCGAAAAATTCAATGGGAATCCGTTCGTTGTACGCAACCGGCACCGGCGCCCGTTTGCCCCATTTAACCTCGCCGGGATTGGTCTCTTCCAATTTTTCATCCAGCTCTTCCCCTTTTAAAATAGAATACAGCCGCTGGATGGTGCTGATGCAGACTTGGCTGTCGGTAGCCACATAGGCCGAACGCAGTCGTTGCACATTATAGAGCTCTGTGAATTTGCGGTTGTCGTCCACCGGCTTATAGGAAAGAAATTCCTGTTCGGCCTGTTCACCAAGATTCTTTGTATCTACCAGGAATAAGATTCTTTTGGCATGCGCATGTTTGAGCAGGCGGTAGATGGAGGTAATGGCCGTAAAGGTTTTGCCGGATCCCGTAGCCATTTGCACCAAGGCTCGGGGGCGGTACTCTTTGAACGATCTTTCCAGGTTGTTGATGGCGGTGATCTGGCAGTCTCGCAATCCCTCTTCGGGAAGTACGGGCAGATCGTGAAGCCGTGTTCGTAAGGGTCTTTCTTGTTTCAGCCATTCCCGCAAGGTTTCGGGACGAAAGAAACTAAAGACCTCCCTTGATCTCGGTTTTGGATCACGGTAATCGGTAAAGCGGGTAATTTCTCCGGTGCTTTCAAAAAGAAAAGGAAGGGGTTCGTTATTGAGGTATTTCAGCTTTGCAGCAGCGTAATCTTCTGTCTGGTCTTCATGTATGGTAAGCCGGTGTCCTTCCTCGGCACGTTTGGCTTCAATAATACCTGCCGGCTTTTTATCAACAAAGAGCACATAATCGGCAGGCCCCACATCGGTTTGATATTCCCTGACAGCAACGCCGATACCCGCATGCAGGTTGATGGACTTCCTGTCTTGAATGGTCCATCCGCAAGCAATCAGTTGGCCGTCAATGCGATCTCTCGCCAGTTGTTCAGGGTTTTGGTTCATTAGCGGTGGCAGTTAAGCTCAGCAATGGTTGCAAGTATAATCAATTAAAATTATTTTTCCTATGTGGTGCACCTGCTTATTTAGTCCATCGCAAATTTTAATGGCTTTCCAATATTGCTTGCACAATCGTTACGATACAATAAATGTTTAAACCGCTTTTTATACCAGGTGCTGTTGCACGGCCACTGCGCATTGGCTTTCTTTCGGCTGTGTTTGTTAAACCATGCTTTTAATCGTTTTGCTGGCGGCAGGGCATTCCGTCCATGCCCAGTTCTGTTAGCCCCGGCGTGTGTCCGCACAGGCCGTTTTTGGC
>JAEVYV010000096.1 GCA_023392575.1 Bacteroidota bacterium
CTTCTGGCTGACTGATAAAGCCAAGGTAATTATTGCAGTCCGGGCAGTATAGTTCAATGGCGTCGGTAAGAAAAAGATCCTCCTGGCGGGCTTCTGCCCCCGGGCCTGTCCAATGGCATTTGGGGCAGCAAACATTGTTGGTGGTGAGTATGGAGGGTGAAAAGATCTGGTGCATAACACTTA
Source organism: Bacteroidota bacterium (assembly GCA_023392575.1). Classification (GTDB taxonomy): domain Bacteria; phylum Bacteroidota; class Bacteroidia; order Chitinophagales; family Chitinophagaceae; genus Flavisolibacter. The sequence continues at coordinate 184 of JAEVYV010000096.1, forward strand.
AGCAATTAGTCTGGTGCAACGAGGGTCAAATATCCCTTCTTAATTCATATTAAAAAATACCTATTAGTGAGTATTTTTTTATTTAAAAAGAGGATTATAGGGGCCACGAAATCTTTGGTTATATTTAGATCTTTCGAGTAAATCAGGACGCAACCAAACAAAATGAACTGGCTGAAACTTAAATATGAGCCCGGGTTTCGAGAGCAGGTGCATGGTAAAATTTCAAACCTGCAGCTTGTTGAAAACGAAATCCCCGGCGTGATCATCATTCACGACATCATTGACTCCTCTGTTGTTTATATGTCTCAAGCGGGGCTGGCGATCCTTGGAGTTAGCCTGGAAGAACTGCGCAGCATGGGACCGGCCTATTTTTACCGGTATTTTAATCCCGAAGAAGCCCGAAATTACGTGCCCCAAATAATTGATCTTTTAAAACGGAACAATGACAACGAGGTGGTTTCTTATTTTCAACAGGTAAGGCCCTCCGAAGCACAGGAATGGGCCTGGTATTCCAGCAGCACCAAAATATTTTTACGGGACGATCAACACAAGCCGGTTCTGACCATTACCATCGCCATTCCGGTTGATCCCCAACACCACCTTATTCCAAAAGTGGAAAAGTTGCTCAATGAAAACAGTTTCCTGCACCAACACCAGCACATGTTTGCCTCGCTGACCAAAAGAGAAAAACAAATACTGCGGCTGATGGCCTTAAGCATCAACTCCAATGAGATTGCGGAGCGGTTGCATATTTCCGAATCCACCGCCAATACGCACCGGCGAAACATTCGCCGCAAGATCCATGCACAAACCAATTACGATGTGATCAAGTTTGCGCAGGCATTTGATCTTATCTAAGGCCTGCGCAAACACCAGTCCTGCGGGGATTAAAGGTCGTCGTGCAGAAACTTTCTTCGGGCAAAATAAATGTATACAAAGAGGTAAGCGGCAATGGCCGAAACCAACACAGGCACTGACGGGGCATCGGGGTAAAACAGCTTATTGCCAAAGGGAATGGGAATCAGTACGTCGGATACCTGTAAGGGCAAAAAATAGCCGGCCGGCGCCAGGTGCAGCTGAAAAGTAACTACCGCCGTGATCAGCCATTCGAAAATGATGCCGTACAAAAAGAAAACAATGATGGCCAGACCGCTTCTTCGAAACAAAACCGCCAGCATCAGCGCAAAAAACATGTAGGTGATGGACTGCAAGAAAATGTACCCGATAAAGCCCATGCCTTCGGTAGAAAAACTTCCCTTGGAGATAAAGCCAAAGTAAAAAGCGGTCAGCACGTTGACCAACGTGATCAGCACGGCCAGTAAAACCGCCAGCATGATCTTTACCCCAATAAACTGGTTGCGGCTCAATCCGTCAATGATATTTTGGCGGTGGGTTTTGAAGTTGAATTCATTGACCATCAGCATAATGATGATCATTCCCGGAAAGTACAGCAGCCAACTGCTCATCCAGCCTACGGTTTGCCACACCTTGGGAAAAGAATACACGTTGCCCATCAGCATTTCGCTGGCCGGCACTTCCTGGGTGGTTCTTTGGTGCGTTGACCAGCCAATGTAGTTGATCAAAAAAATGCTGACTAAATAAAATATGGAAAAAATCCAGAAGGCCCGGTAGTTTTTGATTTTAAGCCATTCGATTTTCAGAAGATGTAGCATGTGCGTTTTTTTGATGTTGATGGAATTAGCGTTCGCTGACCGTTCCGGTAAGTTCCAGGAAAGTGGTTTCAAGGGATTTGCGTTTTACCTGTAGTTTGTCCAGTATTACCCCGTTTTGAAAACAGTATTGGTTTATTTGTTTGGCCGAGGTGTTTTCAGCACATACCACCTGCAGGTGCTGGTCGTGCAGATACACTTCCCTGACGCCGTCCATTTTTTTCACCACTTCCCGCAATTGCTGCAAATCCTCTGCGGCAATTTCAATCAATACCGAGCGATCGGTGGTTGTGGACAGCACTTCGGCAACGGTGCCCACTGTTTTTAGGGTGCCCTTTTTAATGATGGCTACATGTGAGCATACCTTTTCCACTTCGTCCAGAATATGGCTGGCCATGATGATGGTTTTCCCCTCCCGGTTCAACCGCTTTATCAATTCCCTGATCTCGGCTATGCCGGCGGGATCCAGCCCATTGGTGGGCTCGTCAAACACCAGCACATCGGGATTGCCCAACAGGCACGAAGCGATCGCCAGCCGCTGTTTCATGCCCAAAGAATAGGTGCTGAACTTGCTGGCTCTGCGTTCGTAAAGGTTTACTTTTTTTAAAACGGCATCAATCTCACCAAGTCCTTTTCCCTTGATCTCCGCGGCAATGCGCAGGTTTCGTTCACCGGATAAATAATGGTAGAAATTGGGCGTTTCCAGCAAGGTGCCCATTTCTTTTCGGGTATCGGCATCGGGTTGTTTTCCAAAAAACGCAAAACTGCCCGAACTGGGTTTTAAAATATCCATAATGATGCCCAGCAGCGTGGTTTTGCCGCTTCCATTGGGACCAAGGATTCCAAAAACACTGCCCGGCGGTACCGAGAAGGAAACATTGTTGAGCGCCTGGATGGGGCCGTAGAATTTGGTGAGGTTATGAATGGAAAGAACAGGGGTCATGCAGTAATTTTTTTTGAAGATAATGGCAATAGCCTGCATGTGCGACCTCCATTACACCAATGGACCGATTATCTATACCAATGATCTTTTGCTTTCCTTTGTGGCCGAAAGCATGAATAAAATGAAAACAGTACTCATTGCCGGGGGCACCGGCCTGATTGGAAGGGCTTTGACGAAGGAATTGACCAGCAAAGGTGATCGGGTGATTATCCTAACCAGGAACAAGGCGGGGAAAAGGCAAACAGAAAACCTCTCTTACGCAGAATGGGACGTTGAAAAGCAAACCATCGACAGTAGTGCCCTTGCCAAAGCAACCCATGTGATTCACCTGGCCGGAGCCAACGTAGCCGAAAAAAGATGGACGGAAAAACGCAAAAAAGAAATTGTGGACAGCCGGGTGAAAAGCGGCGACTTGTTGGTCAGGGCGATAAAAGAGATCTCCAACCACATACAAGCCGTTGTTTCGGCTTCCGCTATTGGCTGGTATGGACCCGATCCGCAAGTGCCCAATCCCAAACCTTTTGTGGAAAGCGACAGCGCCGCCAACAATTTTTTAGGCACCACCTGCCGGCAATGGGAGGCGGCTATTGAGCCCGTAATGGAAGCAGGAAAACGATTGGTGATTCTGCGCACAGGAATTGTGTTGAGTAATGACGGCGGCGCCTATGCGGAGTTTAAGAAGCCATTGAAGTTTGGCCTTGCTTCGGTGTTGGGAAACGGAAAGCAGGTAATAAGCTGGATTCATATTACCGATCTTGTTCGCTTGTACATCGAAGCCCTTGAAAACAATCAGCTAAGCGGCGTATATAATGCCGTAGCCCCCAATCCCGTAAATAACAAAGCCCTGATTTCGGAGATGGCCCGGCAGCGTAAAAAGTTTTACATCAAAGCGCCTGTGCCGGCCTTTGTGTTGAAAACGATGTTGGGTGAAATGAGCGTGGAAGTATTAAAAAGTGCAACGGTCAGCAGCCGTAAGATCGAATCAACCGGTTTTCAATTCATGTTCTCCGACATCGGAACAGCCATTGATAATCTTAATAGAAAAGCCTCCTGAGCGGAGGCTTTCTTGTTAAAACGCTTTCTTTTCCTGCGGAAGCTTGGGAGTTTCTTTTTGTTTATACAACTGGGGATCTACTTTTTTCGAATCGCCCTGGTAGGCCCAGCTAAAATTGGTGATGTATTTTTTAAACACACGGTTCAGGTCATCCACCGTTACATTTTTCATTTCATCTTTTATGGTATTGGCTCTTTTCCAATTGCCATTCACCACTTCGTTGGAGGCCAGGGCCGCCGCCTGTGCATAGTTGGTTTCCTGCCGGTAATATACACTGGTGATATAGCCTGTTTTTTGATTTTTTAAATCCTCTTCCGTAAAACCTTCCGTTTTGATCTTGTCAATCAACTGGCGTGTAACTGCAATGTATTTGTTGGGATCGGTAGTGCTGGCACTAACATTGGCATAGGGTGTTATCCCGCTGCTAAAATAAGCTTGTGGGGCATAAGACAGACCATTGTTGGTCCTCACCTCTATAAAATGTTTCATGGCGAAAATGCGCATCGCCAGCACAAAGGCATCGTAATCCGGCGTGCCGGGCGAGGGGGCACTGGTAATGCCTTTTACGTAGTTTGTCGCCAATTCTTTGTCCCTGGGTTGAAAGTTGTTGGCCGTTGCTGCAAAAGCTTCCTTTTTTTGCACAAACGGGGACCCCTGCGGAACTTTTGACAGGAAGGTTTTTAGCTTTTCTTCCAGTTTTTTCTTATCCAGTTCTCCCACAATGACGATCACCATGCGGGAACGGTTGAAGATGGATTTGTAGTAGGCTTTGGTTTCGGCAACCGTCAGCTTGGTTACTGTTTCTACCGTGCCGCCGGGATTTTTGGAATAATTTTTTCCTGCAAAAGCCAGTTGTTTCGCCATTTGATCTATAGCAAAATCAGGGTTTGATTCCTGGGCCCGCAGGCTGGTCATTTGATCTTGCCTGATACGCTCAAATTCCTTTGCATCAAATTTGGGAATGGTCATGGCCGCTACATACAACGGCCACACTGTTTCGAAATCGCTGGCTATGCAATTCATGCGGAAGCTGGCATAATCCATGCCGGTATATCCGCCCACTTCCGCACTTACTTTGTCCAATTTGTTTTTAAAGGAGTTCTTATCATCCTTTAACGTGCCGCACTCGGTTAAAGCTGTTATGGCTAAATTCTCAATACCTGCTTTGGCTGCCGGGTAATTTTGTACTCCGCCTTTTATAATGGTCAGCACTTCTACAATTTCATTGCCGCTGGGCTGTACAATTACTTTGACGCCATGTATGTTCAATTCGTAGGCCTCGCCCATTTGGGCAAAACCTCGTGCAGGAAGGAAGGCGACGGCGGTTATGATGGAATAAAATATTTTTTTCATGATTAGAAGTTTTTGGCTTTGAAGAATGCAGCAGGATTGAACTGCTTGTTCATTTCAGCGTTAATGATCATGCCGGCTATGTACGGCTTGTCCGTGATGTACCGGTTCACATAATCCGTGATGTCTTTTTTGGTAACCTTCATCAGGTTGGGCACGTAATCGGTAAAATAATCCAGCGAAGTGCTGGCCCACCAATAGGTGAGTCGCATGGAAAGGCTGGAAGGTTTTTCGTTATTGCGTATCTCATTTCGCCGGAAAACTTCTTTGGCTGTTTGCAGTTGTTCCTCCGTATAATAATCCGGGTTGGCAAATTGGCTTACCTGGTTCATCACTTCTGTATAACATTCTTTTATTTTGGCTGGGTTGGGAACTACAAAGATTTGAATAGGTCCGACATAGCGATTGGTGGAATAGTTGATACCTGCATATGTTGCCAATCCTTTGTCTACCAAAGCCTGCTGCCATTTGGATGAATTGAGCCCCAGTACGGTAGAAAAGAGATCGGCGGCTAAGGTTCCTGCGGAATCGTTTCGGTATTCCGGCCCGTGCCAGTTGAGCATAATGAAAGGGGTTTGTGCAATGGATGATTCCTTAATGAAATACTGGGTTTCTTTCAGTGGCTGAAATTCCGGTATGGGATATTTTTCATGGGGATCAAAGCCACTGTGCTTCCAGTCGCCAAAAATTTCCTGTGCCAATCGGAAGGCGTCCTCAGGAATTACG
>JAEVYV010000106.1 GCA_023392575.1 Bacteroidota bacterium
ACACCGGGGAGAAACTGCATAATTACGGGTGGATTTTTGCCGGCCTGGTGATTGGGGGCATTATTGGAACAGCCATCGCCAAAAAAGTGAAAATGACCGCCATGCCAGAGATGGTGAGTTTGTTTAACGGCATGGGCGGGGCCTGTGCGGCGCTGATTTCCATTGCCGAATTCAACCATTTTGCCTCCTCCAATTTTGCCTACCACATCATTCAGGCATTTCCGGAAGATGGCACCCTGGACATGGAGACTTTTGAGCTGCCGCTTCAAACATCGACCATGCTCACCATTTTTCTGGGGTTAATCATTGGCTCAGTGTCCTTTGCGGGCAGCATTGTGGCCTGGGGCAAGCTTAATGGAAAAATAAAGGACCGGGCGTTCAAAGGACAACATATAGTAAACCTGGCGGTGCTGGCCCTTATTATCGGCCTGTCGGTTTTTCTTTTGGCAACCATCAGCTCCTCGTTTGAAATCAACAACGGCGAGCTGACCAATACCGCCAAAAGAATTTCCCTGGAAGGATTACACATCCGGCTGACCACTTCGGTACACGTTCTGTTTTATTTGGTGTTCCTTCTGTCGCTGGTTTACGGGGTTTTGTTTGTGCTGCCGATTGGCGGCGCTGATATGCCCGTGGTGATTTCCTTACTTAACTCCTTTACCGGTGTGGCGGCTGCCTGCGGCGGGTTTTTGTATGACAACAAGGTCATGCTTACCGGGGGTATTTTGGTAGGCGCAGCCGGTACCCTGCTTACCATTTTAATGTGCAAGGCCATGAACCGTTCCCTGGCCAATGTATTGATTGGTTCTTTCGGCGGAGCAAAGGCAGCCACCAGTGGTGGTGCAAAAGAGCAGGGGCATTACAAGGAGGTTAATTTAACCGATGCCGCTGTGGTTATGAGTTATGCCCATAAGGTGATGATCGTTCCCGGCTACGGGTTGGCGGTGGCCCAGGCCCAGCACGCCTGCCATGAGCTGGAAAAATTGTTAACAGAGAAGGGCGTTGAGGTGAAATATGCCATTCACCCGGTAGCGGGCCGCATGCCCGGGCACATGAACGTATTGCTTGCGGAAGCCGATGTTTCTTACGATAAGCTGCTGGAAATGGAACAGGCCAATGAGGAATTTGCCACAACAGACGTGGTATTGGTTTTAGGAGCAAACGATGTGGTAAACCCCGCTGCCAAAACCGATCCGGCTTCGCCCATATACGGCATGCCGATCCTGGATGTGGAGCTGGCCAAATCGGTTATTGTAAACAAACGAAGCATGAAGCCGGGTTATGCCGGTATTGAAAACGATCTGTTCTTCCGGCCCAAAACCTCAATGTTATTTGGCGATGCCAAAAAAGTGTTGCAGGACCTGATTGGCGAGATCAAGAATTTGTAACCACTTACCGGCTGAGCAGGTTCAAAGCAATGATGCCGGTGACCACGGCAAGGCTAAAGCTGATGAGCGTCCCGATCAACAGATACTCTGTTTTTTCTTCCTGCCGGTTTGGCTCGTTAAACCGCAACAGGCTTTTGGCGGTGATGAGCAAACCAACCGATGCATATTGCTGGTGAAGCACCAGCACCAGAATGATCATCCGTTCAATAATGCCGATCCACTTGCCGGCATTGCCCAGGCTATCGGCATTGGGAATTTGATCACGCCATTTCTTGGTTAACTGTCCGATCAAAATGCCGGAAGGGGTGGTCAGAAAAACAAAGGCGGTAAGCAGAACCCAAAAGTCCTGGTTGTTCATTTGCTGCCATACGATTTTCATATCTCCCAGGCTGAAAAAACTAAAATACCAGCAGGCGGCAATAACCAGCAGGTGCAATGCCTGGTCGGCTAAAAAATAACTGGTTTTATGGGGCTGGTACGATTTCCAGCCATCAATCAGCGTATGGGTAACGAGAATGACCAATACCACTAACCAATATTGGTAGCCAAGAAACAACAGGGCAACGGCGGCAGTTGTCAATCCGTGAAGGTAGAGATAGCCTGAGCGGAAATGGTTTTGGTTTCGGCCTTCGATCCATTTGGTGGGTTGCAGTACAAAATCGGTCAGTAGGTGGGCCAGCACCAGTTTTGTCAGCCAGATGATTTGTGTTTCCATAATTAAGGTTGAATGGTGTCGGTTAAAAGCCGGTAATCGGATAACAGCTTTTCGATTTCGGGCCACCCGGCAGATTGCGTATGCTTGTGGATGGTGGCCTGCGATTTTTTTAAACGCCGGGCCGTTTCGGTTTGGGTTCTATGCTGCAGCAATTCAAAAACCACCGCGGCCTGTTTGGGGGTCAGGCGCTGAAAAAGATAATCAGTAAAACGGGCCACTACTGCCAGGCCTAAATTGGTAATTTGGTTTTTTTCGTTGCAACAGATGGTCAACCGCTGGCCGGCGTTCATTTGGTCAAAGGCCCTGCCCGACAAAACAAATGCTTCCCCCGATGCGGTATTCAGCGATTTGATGGGGAGTTTTACATGGGCAAGCCCAATGCTGGCCCTGATGTCGGAGAGCGGGGCTGCCGCCGGCAGCAATTTTATGGCAATGGTCCTTAGCAAAAGCAGCAGGGTCAGGGCGTCGGAGGCCGATTTTATGAAGACCTGAAAGCTGTCGCCTCTGAAAAATTCATGTTCGTGCGGTTCAAGAACAGCCAGAATATTCTTCATCAACCGTTTGGCTTCCGGTTTGGGCAACTGTGTGGAATTCACGATGTCGGCGGTAATGACAGCGCTGATGGACATGAAAAACTTTTTTTCGAAAATAGCCTAAAAAGGCGAATATCCTCAATTATAGCCTAAAAAGGCGAATATCCTATTTTACTGCCTTTACAGTCTATAATGGTGCGGCTTGGCATGACAGGGACTGACTATTTGTAATCGGTAATAAAGGCAACAAACTACCTTTGACGGATTCAAATAAGGATGCATGCAATTGCCGGAAGTTTTTCTTAATTCATTGGACGATGTGCCAGGATTCGACAGAGAAGCCTTTGAAAGCGTACATAAAAAAGGGGAGCAACTCACTTCCATACGCCTCAACCCCGCAAAAGGATGGACCGGTACACCACAGGCCTTCACCGGGCCGCTTGAGGGTTCAGTGCAGGACACTATGTTGCCGGCGGGTTTGCGGTTGCCCATAGAAACAAGGGTGCCTTGGTCCCAATTTGGCTATTACCTGTTGCACCGCCCTTCGTTTACATTCGATCCGCTTTTTCATGCAGGGTGTTATTATGTGCAGGAGGCATCCAGCATGTTTTTGGAGCAGGCGCTCCGGCAGTTGGCCGATCTGTCGCAGCCTTTGCGGGTACTGGACCTGAGCGCTGCACCTGGCGGCAAGTCCACACACCTCCAATCGCTTATTTCACCGGAAAGTTTGTTGGTGAGCAACGAAGTGATCAAAAGCCGTTGTGCGGTTTTAACCGACAACATCATCAAATGGGGAAGCTGCAATGTGGTGACAACCAACAACGATCCTGCCGCCTTTAAACAACTGGAAGGTTTTTTTGATGTGGTTGTCGTTGACGCTCCCTGCAGTGGAAGCGGTTTGTTCCGGAAGGATCCGGATGCCATCCATGAGTGGAGCCCAGGCAACGTGATCCTGTGCAGCCAGCGCCAGCAAAGGATCTTGGCCGATGTGTTGCCGGCTTTGAAGGAAAACGGATTGCTGATCTACTCCACCTGTTCTTATTCCAGAGAAGAAGATGAGGAC
>JAEVYV010000108.1 GCA_023392575.1 Bacteroidota bacterium
ACCATGAGAGGTATTGAGCATGGGCTTGGTTTCTTCGCTATAGCCCCAACCGCTTTCGGGGTGGGTAGAGAAAACCGGAATAATGCGCAGCAAGCGACCGGAGGGAATGCCATACACACTCATTTGGCCGTTAAAGCCACCCGATACAAAGTCGTAAAACTCGTCGTATTTACCGGGGGCAACATATACTTTTGAGGCTGCATCCCCGCTGATGGCCGCTTCGGCACCCTTGGGTTTACAGCTATAAAAAGCTCCTGAGGCCATGGCGGTCAGGGCTATTGCTGTTAGAATTTTAGTTGAGGAGGAATTCATAATTCTTGAATTTATAGTAGGTTTATTTTTCTCCGTCGTTGCTGCGCTGGAACTCCAGCACTTTACGGGCTTCGTCTTTTGTGAGGTTTTGGTTGGGCATGCGCACCAGGCATTCTTCCAGCATTTTTTGTGCTTCGGGGTCCTGTTCCAACATGATGTCCACGTTGGTGATCATGTTCATGATCCACTCCGGTTTTCTTTTTCTGGTAATGTCTTTCCAGCCCGGCCCCACCAGCTTTTCATCGGAGAGTTTGTGGCAGGCGGCGCATTTTACTTCGTAAATGCCCTTTCCTTCGGTTATCCATTGGGCATCCAGGGGGGTTGTGATTTCAATGTCGGCAGCAGTAATGAGATCGCCGTGAACCTCGGGTTGGTTTTTTGTTAGTTCCTGTGTGTCCAGTGGCTCCTTGCTGGTAGGCGTTTTGTCCACGCAGGCGACAAAGCCCAATGCCGTAGCCAAAATCAGGGCCATGGTCCAAATTGTTCTTCTTTTCATGTTGCAATTGTATTTTGTTATCAAAAAAGACACCAACGTCTTTAATGCCGCAAAGCTATTTTCGGACCGACGGCCCTTCTCTGACAGTCATCATCGGGGAATATGATATTGATCACGTTTTAAAGGGGTGAGGAAAATCATGTTTTTGAATAGAAGTATATAAATACTTTTATTTACTCATTTATCAATTTTAAATCAGAAATAATGGACAGCTTATTCGTTCCAGCCCTGACGCCGGCTTTGAAACACCCCACCATTTTGAAAAAATTTGATGATCTCAAAAGCGGGGAAGCCTTTTTGTTGATCAACGATCACGACCCCATACCTCTTTATTATGAAATGAAAGCAGAGAAAGGCGAGAGTTTTGATTGGAAAAAAATAGAAGATGGGCCCGACGTGTGGAAAGTGGAAATCACCAAAACCGGGGGAGCTTCCTGCTCCGTCAATTCAGTGCAGCAAACCGGGGTGCAGGACGAGGTATTTGTTTTAAACGTCACACTGATTGAGCCCAGGTTAAAGCATCCCACCATTTTCAAATATTTCGATGCGTTGAAAGAAGGCGAGGCTTTTCACATTTTGAACGACCATGATCCCAAGCCTTTGTACTATCAACTGCTGGGCGAGAGGGGAAACATTTTCAGCTGGCAATACCTGGAGCAGGGCCCACAGTGGTGGCGGGTGCAGATCCGCAAAGACGATTTGCAAAACGGCGAAACTGTGGGTGAGATCGCTGCAAAAGATTTGCGCAAGGCGGAAGTGTTTAAAAAATACGGAATTGATTTTTGCTGCGGCGGGAAAAAATCGCTGAAACAGGCCTGCGCGGAAAAAGGCCTTGATGTAGAGATCGTAGAAGCCGAACTGGAAGCCGCTCCGCAGGTGGCAACAACTCCTGCCGACAATTACAGCCTTTGGGAGCCTGATTTTCTGGCCGATTATATTTACAACCAGCACCATCTTTATTATTATCAGGAAGTACCGGTACTGAAAGGGTTGATGACCAAGGTAACCCAGCACCACGGTGACACTCATCCCGAGCTGAAATACGTGTATTCATTATTTGGACAACTGCTGCACGAGTTGGATACCCATTTCATGCAGGAGGAAAAACTGGTGTTTCCATTTATTAAAGCCTTGGTACAGGCAAAAAGAACCGGCAACTTCCATGCGCTGAACAGCCAGCCCTCGCTTACTGAACCCATCCGTATAATGGAAGCCGATCATGAGGCCGCCGGCGACATTCTGGCGGAACTAAGAAAACGGACCAACGATTATACGCCGCCGGCCGACGCCTGCAACAGCTACCAGTTTTTGTATAAAAAATTGAAGGAGCTGGATGAAGACCTGCACCAGCACATTCACCTGGAAAACAATATCCTGTTTCCCAAGGCGCTGAAACTAGAACGGGGACTCAAGTAAAAGGCCGTTCGATTGAGGTAGCAGGCCCTTTTGCCCGGGGCTTGCCTGGCCATTGAAAAATATGTGGAAAGTTGTCAACAAATCTGCGTATGCGTATGACCGTAAATGTCAACACAAAAATTGCGGCGATCTTAAAACAGGATTCCCGGGCGCTGGAGGCAATTGTCAGCCTCAGCCCAAAATTTGAAAAGCTGCGCCATCCTTTTTTGCGAAAAATCATGGCCGCACGGACCAGCCTGGCCATGGCGTCAAAACTGGGTGGTTGTGCGGTGGAAGATTTTTATCAAAAGCTGGAGCCCCTGGGTTTTGCAATCGACAGAAGCACCAAAATTGCCGGAGAAAAAGAAATAGCCGTGCCGTTGTTTGTTCGACAACTAAAAAAAGAACATTTGTTGGAGCTGGATGTGCGGCCGGTTATAGCTTCGGGCAAAGACCCGTTGAATCTGATTATGGAAAAACTAAAAAGCTTGCAGCCGGGGCAGGTGTTGAAGATCGTCAACAGCTTTGCGCCAACACCTTTGATTTTGTTGCTGGAGAAAAAAGGCTTTCAAAGCTATGTGGAGGTTATGGGCAGCGACTGCATTGAAACCTATTTCTACAAGGCCCGCAGGGAAAACCCATTGCAGAAAGAAATAGAGGAACCCGTGAAAAACGATTGGGCGCAGGTGTTGCAACGGTTTACAGGCAGGATCCAGGAAATGGAGGTGCGCCACCTGGAAATGCCTCAGCCCATGCTTGCTATTTTAGAAGCCTTGGACCGTTTGCCGGCGGACTCGGCGCTTTATGTTTACCACAAACGCATTCCGGTTTTTTTGCTGCCCGAATTGGTGCAAAAAGGTTTTGAGTACAGAATAAAAGAAATGAGCGACGGCGAAGTGCGCCTGTTGATCTTTAAAAACTGATATGATTCCCGCTACTGTCCATCCCATAAAGAATACAACGCACAAGGTGGTCATCCCTTTTTACCTCTATGCCGCCGTTTCGTTTTTGGCTGGCACCGTGCTTTTGTGTTTATCAACCGATGCGTTTTTGCAGCATTATTTTCATCCTAAAACCTTGGCCATTACACACGTCATGGCTTTGGGTTGGGGCACCATGATCATTTTAGGCGCCAGCCATCAGTTGGTGCCCGTGTTGATTGAAGCGAAGTTGTACAGCACTGCCCTTGCGTATCTTTCTTTTGTGCTGGCAGGCGTGGGCATTCCACTACTTGTTTATTCTTTTTTTCAGTTTCAGTTTAACTGGACGGCGCAAGCCGGTGCGGTTTTTATCAATGCCGCCATTGTTTGTTTTTTGGTGAATGTGGGGGCAAGCATGTCCCACAGCAGGAGCGGAAATGTGCAAGCCGTTTTTGTTTTTACCGCGACGGCGTGGCTGTTGGTAACAACGCTGATGGGGCTGTTGCTGGTTTATAATTTCACCCATTCCGTTTTGCCTGAAGATTCCCTGCATTATCTTTCGCTGCATGCACATTTGGGCATGGCCGGCTGGTTTTTGTTGCTGGTGATCGGGGTGGGCTCAAGACTGATTCCCATGTTTCTGATCTCGAAATATAATGAGCTCCAAAGACTGTGGACCATTTACGGGCTGATGAACGGAGCGCTGCTAAGTTTCGTCTTCTTTTTTCTTTTTTCCGTTCCGGCCGGGATGTATCTAATCTCCATTCTCCTTCTTGTTTTGGCGTTGTTGTTGTTTGGAAGGTATTGTTATAAGGCCTACCGGCAACGCATCCGCAAACAGGTAGATGAGCAAATGAAAATTTCATTGCTTTCCGTTGCCTTGATGGGCTTGCCTCTGGTTTTCTTAATCGTTCTGATTTTGTTGTTGCTTTTGAGTTCAGCTAATACAAAACTGGTGCTGGCATATGGTTTCTCGGTTTTCTTTGGCTGGCTCACGGCCATTATTCTGGGCATGACCTTTAAAACACTTCCGTTTATTGTATGGAATAAAATTTATCACAACAAAGCCGGCCTGGGAAAAACACCAAATCCCAAAGATCTTTTTAGTTCCCGGATTTTTAACCGCATGGCAATCGTTTATCTGGCGGGCTTTATTTTATTTACAGCCGGAATTTTCGGGGCAAACACCACTTCGCTGCTAACTGGAACCGTTTTATTGTTGGGGGCGGCTGTATTATATAACTGGAATGTAATAAAAATGTTGCTGCATAAACCGTTAATCAAATGAACAATATCATTACAAACAACCCGGCTCAAAGCGCAGCAGCCCTGGCGGCCCTGCACCATGTAATGGACCCGGAAATTGGGTTGAATATTGTAGATCTGGGATTGATCTATCAAATCGATTTTGATGAAACGGCTAAAGAAATTTTTGTTTCCATGACGCTGACCACGCAGTTTTGCCCTATGGGAGACAGCATCCGGAGCAGCGCTGCCAGGGCCATGCAACAGGCCTTTCTGGAATATACCACGCATATTGAATTGGCCTTTGATCCGCCGTGGAGTGCAGAGCGGATTTCGGAACAAGGGAAAGAATTTTTAAACCGTTGATCTATGTTAAGCCACACATGTAAAACGGCCGTAAAAGCTGTTATCTTTTTGGCCACAAAATACGAGATGGGTGAGAAGGCCGGTATCAAAGAAATTGCCACCCGCATTGAGGCCAGCGAACATACGGTGGGGAAAATGCTGCAAACCCTGGTGAAGCAGGGCGTCATCAACAGTTTGAAAGGGCCTGCGGGTGGGTTTTACATCACCCATGAACAACTGCATCAGCCCATCATCAACATTGTGGAAGCCATTGACGGAAAACAAATTTTTAGAACCTGCGGATTGGGTTTGAGTAAGTGTTCCGCCACGCATCCCTGTCCCATACACAACGAATACAAAGAAGCAAGAGAGATCCTTGAACGAATTTTCAGGACAAGGAAATTAGCAGACTTATGCGAGCCCGTAAACGAGGGTGTTGCTTATTTGTTTGGATAAGATTATTTATATTTTGAAAGAAATGATGCCACTACACGATATCCACACACTTGATGATGTAAAACAATTGGTGAATACGTTCTACACAAAAGTGCGTGAAGACGACATGCTGGCGCCGCTATTTAATGAACGCATACAGGACCGCTGGTCCCAACATCTGGAGAAAATGTACCGCTTTTGGCAAACGCTTTTGCTGGACGAGCATACCTACTACGGTGCTCCTTTTCCGCCTCATGCAAAGCTACCGGTGGAGCATCTACATTTTGAAAGATGGTTGGAGTTGTTTCACAAAACGGTTGATGAACTTTTTGTGGGGGAAAAAGCAAACGAGGCCAAATGGCGTGGACAAAAAATGGCGCAGATGTTTGAAATTAAGATTGACCATTACCGAAATCCAGGATGGAAGAGTTTGATGTAAAATTGCCCCATTAAAAGAATTAGACAGAGGAAGGGGACAAACTACATGCTGGCATATTTTTTATGTCATTAGTTCGTCAGGTTTTTTGTTTAACTTAAACAGGAACAATGGCACGGGAAATCTATCAATCTTTCCTTTTGCGGGGGGTAATGGCTTTTATGCAACAATAAGGAAAAGGGAAGGGAACAGGAACCTTCTGTGGTGCAACTCCTTCAGAAGCGATTACGGATTCTACCAAAATTGTAAACGATTCTGTGATTGTGCCAGGCACAACGCCCGGTAAGGATTCATCGGTTGGTGCTTCGGCTTCTATTTAAAAAATAAAGACTAATCCTTCTATTTATCAACTTTTAAACCAACTATTATGAATCAAAAGCATCTTTTCAGGATCCTTTTTTTGGCAGGCCTGGGGCTGTTTGTTGCCTGTAATTCCGGAGAAAAGGGTACCGCCGATAACACGGCAACCACTTCGGATAAAACAGCGGTAAACGAGGGCACCAACCCCAAAGGCATTGGGCCGCACCAGAATGTGCAACTCACTCATCCCCTTGATGAAAAAATGGTGGGCGAAGGCAAAAACGTGTACGATGTGAAATGTCAAAGCTGCCACAAACTCTCCGATGAAAAGCTGGTGGGGCCCGGATGGAAGGGGGTGACCGACAGAAGAACACCGGAGTGGATCATGAACTTTGTGACCAATGTGGACGAGATGCTGGAAAAAGATACGGCCGCACAAAATATGCTGGAAGTGTGCCTGGTAAAAATGCCCAATCAAGGGCTTACCGAAGCGGATGCCAGAGCGGTTTTGGAGTACATGCGCAAAAACGACGGAAAGCAATAAATAAGAAAAGACCTCTTTGCACAAGCCATGGTTTTCATGGCTTTTTCTTTTTTGGCAGGGCTGTTTTTACAACGGAAAGCCTAGCGAGCGCAATCCAAGTGGCGCCGACAAACAGAATAATGGAGCTGATCCACAAAAGCCATGTATACACAGTGCTGTTGGTTTGAAACAGAACACCCAGTCCCTGCACCATCAGCAATATTTCATTGGCAAAAATCCCCAGCGAAAACAGGAAAAAGGGAGCGGCTGGAATTTTGTTGTGTTTGGTAAAATAGCCGTTCTCTATCAAAATTGCCAGCAGGAAAAAGGTGAGGAATCCTAAAAAAACCAGGTGCAAAAAACCAATGATTACCGGCCGGTTGCCATAAACGGCATTTCCCAGTTGCGGAATGATTGTTCCGGCATTCAAGAGCATTTTCAGGCCAAACGAAAAAATGCAAAACAGCCAGAAGGTTCGGGCCATACCGAAAGGAAACAATTGTTCCGGCCGCACCGATCTGACAAAGCCAAAGAAATAAACCAGGCTTAGTATAATGAAAATGCAGCCCAGCGCCGCCATTGTATATACAAAAACGCTGTTGTGCCAAAGCAGGGATAAAAACAGCCCCGGAATAATGGAGCAGCAAAGGAAGAAGGCGAATAAACCTGCTTTTCTGCCCATCCGAACTCCTTTCTTCAATACATAATTAAAGGCCAAAGCAAATACCGAAAGCGTAAAAAAACCATTGTATTGAAAATGCAGAAATGTGTAAATAGAATCGCGGTATAGTATGGAGTTGCCCGATTTGGAAAGTAAAATATACACCAGGCCCAGAGTGCCAGCAAATGATAAGATAAGAGCGGAGACGGCTGAAACAGCCAGCAGCTTTACGGTTGTATGTTGATGCCCTTTGAGCAGGTCTTTTATAAACACCGGAGCAAAGGCCACGACAGCCACTATATACAAAGTAGAGAAGAAGATGGACAGTGCATTATAGCCAAAGAATGGAAAAGTAAATGCCATGCCCAGAGAACTGATTTCCAGAGCTGCCAGCACCCATTCATAAAACTTTTTTTGGGAGCGGTGTTCCGGCAGCAGATCGTAGATCAATAAGGTTACAAGGGCCAGTCCGGCCCAGCCGGCGAATGCAAAATGCGAATGCGCACTTAAAAAGTTTCGGTAATCAATAAAAGGAATGGGAAACAAGATTTTACTGCGCAGGCAAAATCCCAAAAAAGCTACAAGGCATAAATTGATCAGGCTGAGACTGATCCAGAAATTTCTTTTTTTACCCATAATCGTAGTTGTGGTATTACTCTGCAACAAATGCGCCGGCCGCACCCATCTCTGCATTGGCAAAGGAATGGTCCACAAAAGTATAGGTTCCTTTTTCTGGAAGTACAAATTCCAGGATGGCGCCCTGCGCAGGCCCCACCAATGCCGCCTGCATGCCTACTAATTGATTAGCCGGATTTCCATCCAGCCACACCTTGTCAAGTATGGTTCCTATAACATGAAAACTGGAAATGTTATTTGGTCCCACATTCAAAAAATAAACACGGATGCGTTCACCGGCTTTTACTTTAATGGGGTGGATCACATATTGACCCACTTTCCCGTTAAAGGAAACATAACTGGGTTGCCGCTTCATGGCTAAAGCCGTATCTGGCGCAAACACACTGCCAGCAGGTTTTAGATAATATTCATTTTGAACAATGGCAAATTCTCGGTCCACTTTATCAGGGAATCCTCCCCGTGGTTCAACAATCACCATACCTACCATGCCGGAGATCATGTGCAGCAAAACCATCGGGGTACCGCAGTGATACATGAATACGCCGGGATAATTAGCCGTCCAGGTAAAGCTGATGGTTTCACCCGGGTTGATGGTGCGGTATTTATCTGCCGGATTGACCATGGCCGCATGGAAATCTATAGAGTGGGGCATAGGCCTCAGGTTCATGCTCATGGTCATGTTTTTCATGGTGTCGAGGGTGCGATCAGTCATGGAGAATTTGATGGTTTGTCCTACACGGGCCCGCAACACCGGTCCGGGCAGAGAATCGCCAAACAGCCACCCGGTAAATGAAATGCCTTTTGCTATCTGAAATAATTTATGATGGACATCGATTTTTACTTCCACGGTATCGCCTTCCTGTAGTTTAGGTACTTGCGGCCCGTAGGCAAGCGGGCCTTTTTCCAACACGTTGTTTGGTTCTTTGCTGACAAGGGCCTTTGGTGCGCCCATTACCATTTTGGAATGGAATGGTTTATTGCCTTCTTTTTCGTAGCAGGCAGCTATTGTACCGATGAGGGCACAACAAAGAATAAGGCATTTCATGGTGATAAAAGCAAAAAAATTATGCCAGTAAACATGTAATGGGGACCTTCCTGAGAAGCATCAGTTTTTTGTATGATTTAAGTCATGTTTCCTCCCTAGGGCAAAAAATACTTTTGCTACAGGTGCTATGACATTTTCAAAATCGTTTGGGTACGCGGTTCGGGGAGTGCTTTTCATTGCCGCCATGCAACCGGAAAAGCACTACGTGCAGGTGGAGGAAATAGCCGCCCAATTAGGCGTGCCCAGGCACTTTATGGGAAAGATTTTGAAGAAGCTGGTAAAAGAGCAGGTGTTGGTATCGGCCAAAGGGCCCTTCGGTGGGTTCACCCTCAACGAACATACCCTGCAATTGCCGCTGATCCGCCTTGTCGATATCACCGATGGGTTGGTCTCGTTCCGAACTTGTGTGTTGCGCATGAAGGAATGCAATGCCCAAAACCCTTGCCCCATGCACCGCTTCATGGAAGCGGTGAACACAAAGCTGGTGGACATTTTGGCCGGCACTACCCTGGGCGATTTAATGGCAGGCGACGATCCGGATTTTATTAAAAGCCTTTCGGCCAATGCGGCCGCTGAGGAAATTTTAAAAAAGAAAAAAAGAGAAAAGGTTTATTAAAACAAATTGCATGGAGGTGTTGCAGGACTTTACAAAAACAGTATCGGAGATTGTGCGGTCTGATTACCGCACAGCAGATGTATTTAAAAAATACGGCATCAATTATTGCTGCGGCGGAAAAATTCCCCTGGCGGATGCCTGTGCCGCTCAAAACATCAATGGTGAGGCATTGGTGGAAGACTTAACTAAGGCCACCAGGACCATAAGCCTTCCCAATAGTCTTCAATACGATCAATGGCGGATTGATTTTTTGGTTGATTACATCATTAACATTCACCACGAATACATAAGGCAAACAGTTCCCATGCTGGAAGCCACCCTGCTTTCGTTTGTTGGCAGCCACCAAAAACAGTTTCCCGAACTTGTTCGGGTGCAGG
This sequence comes from Bacteroidota bacterium, assembly GCA_023392575.1. Lineage (GTDB taxonomy): Bacteria > Bacteroidota > Bacteroidia > Chitinophagales > Chitinophagaceae > Flavisolibacter. The sequence goes on from JAEVYV010000108.1 coordinate 9,743, forward strand.
AGGTTTTTCAGCAGTTGTGCCAGGAGATCGCCGCGCAGACCCGGCAGGAGGAGGAAGTCGTTTTCCCTTACATCAACCAATTGGCCAACGCCTACAACCGAAGGGAAAGCTACGGGGGCTTGTTTGTAAAAACCCTGCGCAAGCCTTTAACCAGTCTGGGAACGGAGCACCATAAAATTATTCCGTTGTTAGGTCAGCTTCGTGCCCTTACCCATCACTATGTTTTTCCAGAGAATGCCTGCACCAACCACCGCGTTGTTTTTCACAAGCTGCGGGAGTTGGACAACGACCTGGTGCAGCACAAGCACCTGGAGAATAATATTCTGTTTCCCCGGGCAATGGCCCTGGAACGGGAGTTGTTAAACATGTAACTTGTTTAAGTTTGTAAAAACTTTATTGTGTCGGTAAAACTTCCACAACTTTCCCGTGGGCAGGCAAGTGTTTACGCTGTTTTCGCTTTTTTGTCCACCCTGATTTTCAGCTACTACTTTCCTTACTACGTCATCGTGCTCAGCGGGTTATTGATCGTGATCGTTCTCTCCGTTTTTGTGCACGGCGATAGTTCGACCGTTATTGCGGGGATGGTCAGCAGTATGAGTGTGCTGGCACACATGGTTTTCAGGTGGCGTACGCCCCACGGCCTGAGCGATGTTGCGACGTACTTGTTTATTCTGTTGCTGATTTTCCTGGCAACCCTGATTGTTTTATATATCAAAAAACTAATTTTAAAGATGCAGTTTGATAAATCGCATATGACCTCATTGTTTGAGAATGCAACCGAAGGCATGGTTGTCACCAACAGCAGTGGGGAAATTGCACTGGTCAACCCTTCTGCCTGCCGGATGTTTGATTATGAAGCAGAGGAATTGATCGGCCAAAAGATAGAGGTTTTAATCCCTTCGCAATACCGCAAGGGGCACGTAAAGCTGCGGGACGGCTTTTACGAAAAGCCGCAAAACCGGGTGATGGGGCACGGACGGGATTTGAGGGGACAGAAAAAAAATGGCGAAACCTTTTCGGTGGAAGTCAGCTTGAGCACCTACACCCAAAACGGGGAACGGTATGTGATTGCATTCATTGTGGACATAACGCACCGTAAGGAGATCGAGCAAAACATTATCAAACAGCAAAAACAGCTGGAAAATGTGACAGACGAAATGCGCAAGCTGAACGCCGAGCTGGAAGCCAAGGTGGAGGAACGAACGGTGATTTTAAAAGAGGCTTTGCAGCGGCTGGAGCAATCGCAGGAGGAGTTGAGCGAGGCGCTGGACAAAGAACGGCAGTTGAACGAAATCAAAAGCAGGTTTGTGTCCATGGCCTCGCATGAGTTCAGAACCCCTTTGAGCACGGTGCTTTCTTCCGCCTCCCTGCTTGCCAAATACACAACCACCGAAGATCAGGAAAAGCGTAACCGGCATATTGATAAGATCAAGGCTTCGGTAAAACACCTAAACGATTTATTGGAAGATTTTCTTTCTTTGGGCAAGCTGGACGAAGGCAAGGTGGGCGCCGTGTTTCACGAACTGAACCTGCACGAACTGGTGCAGGAAACCATAGACGAAATGCGGGGGCTGATTAAGAAAGATCAGAAAATAGAATACCGGCACGAGGGCGAAAAGCTGGTGGAAAGCGACAAAAAACTGATTAAAAATATTTTGATCAATCTTATTTCCAACGCCATTAAGTTTTCCGGAGAAGGCTCCACCATTCACGTAGCGGGTCGTGTGAACGCCCGGGAAGCCGTCCTCTCGGTAAAAGACGAAGGAATTGGTATTTCCGAGGAAGACCAGCGCCACCTGTTTTCTTCGTTCTTTCGGGGCAAGAATGCGTTAAACATACAAGGTACCGGCCTGGGGTTGCATATTGTGAAACGCTATTTAGATTTGCTGGGCGGCAACGTGCATCTGGAAAGTGGCCTGGGAAAGGGCACCACCATCACATTTCACATACCAATAAAATACGCATAGCATGGAAAAAAGAATTTTGGTTATAGACGACAACACCGATATCCGGGAAAACACAGCCGAGATCCTGGAACTGGCAGGGTATAAAACATTTACGGCAGAGAACGGCAAACGGGGCGTGGAAGTAGCCGTGAGGGAAAAGCCTTCCGTGATTGTCTGTGACATCATGATGCCGGAATTGGACGGATACGGCGTGTTGCACCTGCTGCGGAAAAACCCCGAAACCCAAAACATTCCTTTCATTTTTCTGACGGCCAAAACCGAACGCAGCGATTTTAGAAAAGGCATGGAAATGGGGGCTGACGATTACATTACCAAGCCGTTTGAGGACATTGAACTGCTCAACGCTGTGGAAGTCCGGCTGAAAAAATCCGAGATCCTGGATCAAAAATATACTGCCTCGCCGCAGGGGCTTACCCAGTTTTTGAAGGATGTGAAGAACACAGGGCTTGTTCAAAAACTTTCCGAGCAATACGATGTGGAGAGTTACGATAAAAAGCAGATCCTATACAGCGAAGGCAAGCGTCCGCGGTTTTTGTACTACCTCATTAAGGGAAAGGTAAAGGGTTTTAAAGTGCATGAAGACGGCAAGGAGTACATTACCAATTTGTACAGCGAAGGAGATTTTATTGGCTACGCCGCCCTGATCGAAGACATCAACTACGACGACAGCGCCAGCATTTTGGAAGACGCTGAGGTGATGCAGATTCCCAAGGAGGATTTTTTGCAAATGGTGTACAGCGATATCAGCATCGCTTCCAAGTTTATCCACATCATCACCCAAAATGTAAAAGAAAAGGAAGAGCGGCTGTTGAACCTGGCCTATAGCTCTCTGCGCAAAAGAGTAGCCCGGGCATTGGTGGACATCGTGGGAAAGTTCAAGCTAATAGAGCAAACCAACCCCATTGAAATTTCCCGGGAAGACATTGCCCAGTACGTGGGTACGGCCACCGAATCGTTGATCCGAACCCTGAGTGATTTTAAGGCAGAAAAGCTGATTGACATTAAAAGCGGAAAGATCATTGTGAACAACGTAGAGAAATTAAAAAACCTTTTGTACTAACCGCCAAAGCAATTTCATCTAATTAAAAAAGACGAACCTTCTGGCTCGTCTTTTTTAATCATCCCGCTTTTTTAAAAATCAAATTCTCTTCGGTGCATGTTCCAGCGGAGGCCCGCATAAATAACGGAGGTATTGCTGGTCACCCCCAGTGCGCTTTGCCTGCGATAGACCGCATTCATTTCCAAAAAGACATTGGGCTTTAGTTCGTAAGACAAAAGCAGGGAAGCATACCCCACTTTGTTTTTCACCCCTGAACCCACGTGAAACCCATAATCGTTGGTGCGGTAGGGCGGCACGTTGGGTAAAAAGATGTTGTTGCCGTAATTGATGCCGCCGGTATCCTTGCCTTGGGCATAATAAATGGCTTTTGCCTGCACCATCCATTTGGGAGCCGGCTGATACCGCACCTGGCCAACAAATTCCTGAAAGCTGGCGCCCAGCGGATGGGCCAGGGGCTGGTTGTAATGCGTGTAGTTGGCCACAGAGTCTCTGTGCGAATACGTGAAGGGGCGCACACGGTTGGTTTCCACCTGCAGATCCAGATTTTTGATTGCAAAGGCATCAATGTATTTGGCACCCAGCTGATAGCCATATTTATTGGCCCACCATCCCTTGTTTGCTTTTAGTTCGGAGAGTTTGAACTCGTCCAGCAACAGCTGGCCATAAAACTGGAATTTGTGCGCCACGTTGGCCTTGAAATCAAGACCGGCCAGGGCGTTGTCGTAGCTTCCGTTTTGCTGCTCGATGGAGCGGTAAAAAATAACGGGGTTCAGGTATCCGAATTCAAAATGATCCTTGCGGCCGAACACCACGCCTTCAAACAAACCCACGTTCAGCCATTTGGTAATGCCAATATCCAGGTGGTGCATGGCTGCGTATTTTTTGGGGATCAGAATGTCGGCGCCAAAGCGTTCAGCGTTCTGCAACTCCATAAACAAATTCTGGTAGTTGAACTTCCAGATCCGGGTATTCAACTTTAAAAACAAAGCGCTGTTGGAAAAATCGCTCAGGAACAGGGAGCGGTACCCATTGCCGATGAAGTTTTTATCATAGCCAAACGCCACATCAATGAACCTGGCTACGTTAAAGGTGATGTAGCCTCGGGCATCAAAATAATCGTACCCTGTTTTTTTAAAATCCTTGTAAAAGCCCTGTCCGGGCACGGCCTTTCTTTCTTTTTCCCAGGCCTGCACGTAAAGCGGGTCCCGCTCCTGGTTGTCGGTTACGTATGCTGCAAAACCAATCTTATCGGCAATGCGGCCCCGAAGCGTTACTCCTCTTGTGTTTAAAAAAATATGCTGGTCGTTGTCTTTTTCTTTGCCCACATAGTATTGGAAAACCGGGTTTACGGCTAAAAAGAAATCCGGCGTGTTGACCTCGTAAAGCGTGGCGGGGGTTTTGTAAAAATGTTTCCAGAGGGGCTTTTTGCTGGCAAATTGCTCCCTGTCGCCCATGGCCCATTCAAGGTTGCTTAGATTGGCTGTGTAAAGATTGTATTGGTCTGTGCCGGATAAATGGGCAATGGAGTCAAGCCTGTTTAGTTGGGAGATAAACTGCCGCCGGCTGAAAGGTTTTGTTTTGGAAAAATTAAGAATGGAATCGGTTTGCGCTTTTATTTCGAGGCGCTCAATTAAAATATTTTCTTTGGCGCCCTGGGGCAAATATGTGGTTTGCGCAGAGCCTGCGAACGGTAAAAGCAACGATGAAAAAAGAAATAATTTCAGTCCCTTAGGGGCAGGGTTGTATAGTCTTACAAGGGTTTGTTTAAATTGCATGCAGACTGGTTTATAGTTTTTTCAATTATGCAAAAATACCTGATAAAGAATATTAATGTTGTGAACGAAGACAGCGTCCAGACAATGGATGTTTTGGTGTCCAACGAACGGATCGAAAAGATAGCGCCACAGATTTCAGCGGTCAAAGGCAGTTTCACGGAAATAAACGGAGAGGGAAAGTATTTGTTCCCCGGCGTTATCGACGACCAGGTGCACTTTCGGGAGCCCGGCTTAACGCATAAGGCCAACATTTATACCGAAAGCAAGGCAGCGGTGGCCGGCGGCACCACTTCTTTTATGGAAATGCCTAACACCGTACCGGCTGCCTTGACCCAGGAGCTGCTGGAAGAAAAGTATGCCATCGCCTCGCAAACCGCCCTGGCCAACTATTCTTTTTTCATGGGCACCTCGAACGACAATGCGGAGGAAGTGCTGCGAACGAACGACAAAAAAAATGAGATCTGCGGTATTAAAATATTTATGGGTTCTTCTACCGGCAACCTGTTGGTGGACAACTACCTTACCATAGACCGCATTTTCCGGGAAAGCGAAGTGCTGATCGCCACGCACTGCGAAGAGGAAAGCATGATCCGGGAAAACCTGCAAAGGCTTATGGCTGCCAAGGGTGTCTTGGACCCATCCGACCATCCCCTGATACGGGATGCGGAGGAGTGTTTTGAATCCTCGTTCAAGGCGGTGCAACTGGCCAAAAAACACGGCACCCGGCTGCACATCCTGCACATCAGCACCGAAAAAGAACTGCAGTTGTTCACCAACATGCTGCCGTTGAAGGAGAAACGGATCACGGCCGAAGTGTGTGTGCACCATCTGCACTTTACCAGCAATGACTACCCACAATACGGAAACCTGATTAAATGCAACCCAGCCATTAAGGCGCCGCACAACCGGGAGTCCCTATGGAACGCTCTGCTGGATGACCGGCTGGACGTGATCGCCACCGATCACGCCCCGCATACCTGGGAAGAAAAAAACGAACCATACGAAAAGGCCCATGCCGGCATTCCTTTGGTGCAGCATTCTTTATTGCTGATGTTGCAGTATTGGCACGAAGGAAAGATTTCGCTGGAAACCATTGCCCGCAAAATGAGCCATGCCGTAGCCGACTGCTTTCAGATCAAGGAGAGGGGTTATATCCGCGAGGGCTACTATGCCGACCTCGTGGTTGTGGACCTGGCCGGAAGCACAACCGTTTCAAAAAACAACATCCTGTCCAAGTGCGGCTGGAGCCCTTTTGAAGGGCAAACCTTTCCGGCAGCCATCACGCATACGTTTGTAAGCGGGGCCTTGGTTTATGGAAATGGTGCATGGAATGAATCTGTAAAGGGAAAACGATTAACTTTCGATAGATAAATGTTCATAGTTCATGGAGCACAGCTGTTTTTCGAGGAACCATCAACTATGAACCATGAACTAAACTATGCAAATAGACAGGGTAACCTTTAACGATATTTCCATTTTCCACCCCGAAGAAGAATTTTCTATTTTTCACCGGCTCAATTTTACCAAGACCATCGGCGGCAAGGAATGGCTGCGGCGCTTTTTTATGGAGCCCCACCACGACCTGAAGCGCATCATCGGCGTCCAAAACATCATCAAAACCTTGTTGGAGCGCCTTGACGACTGGCCCAGGGAAATCACCAATGGCACGGTCATCATGATGGATAAATTCCTGGATTATAATTTAGACCCTGTTCCGCAGCGCCCCAACTCACTGAGCAGTTTTGCCTACAAGGTGCTGCACTCTCAGGACTATTCCATGGTGAAATACTCCGTGAAGCATTTTGCTGATTTTTTCCGCGGGTTGAAAAAAATACTGTTGCTCTTAGATACGGCGCAATTGCCGGCCAATCTGAGCTTTTACATAGACAGAATAAAAGAAATACTCAGGGAAAAACCCTTGCAGCAACTGGCGGATGGCGAAGAGGCGGACGTGTTTTCAACCCGGCAAAATTTGTACTACGCCTATTTCTTGCGCTTTAATTACAAAACCGACATCCTCGAGTTGATGGATATCTTCAGCCGGCTGGAGGCCTGGTACTCCATGGCCATGGCAGTAAAGACCTACAACCTCACTTTTCCCCGGTTCGTAGAGCAGGAGGCCCCTTATTTTCAGGCAGAGGGCTTGTACCATGTAATGCTGCAAAATCCCACCGCTTACGATTTGGCCCTGGAGCCCGAGCAGAACTTTTTGTTTTTAACCGGCGCCAACATGGCCGGGAAAAGCACCCTCATCAAAGCCGTGGGGTCGGCGGTTTTCCTGGCGCATATTGGTATGGCCGTGCCGGCCAAAAACATGACACTTTCCCTTTTCGACGGCCTGCTGACCAATATTAATGTGGCCGACAACATTGCCAAGGGCGAAAGCTATTTTTTTAATGAGGTGCAGCGCATCAAAAACACCATTTATAAAATTAACGACGGCAAAAAATGGCTGGTGCTGATCGACGAATTGTTTAAAGGAACCAATGTGCAGGATGCCATGAAATGTTCTTTAACGGTGATCAAGGGGTTGATCAAAATAAAAAACTCGCTGTTTATTCTTTCCACGCATTTATACGAAATAGGCGGAGAATTGAAACAGTTTCCCAACATTTCCTTCAAATATTTTGAGACCAACGTAACCGGTGACCAACTGGAATTCAGCTACCAGTTGAAAGACGGCATCAGCAACGACCGCATTGGCTACGTGATCTTACGAAGAGAAAAAGTGGTGGAGATGCTGGAAAAATTATAACAGGAAGTTTAGGGCAGGATGGCTATCTTGAACGCTATAAATTCCGTTATGAAACCATTGGCAAGCCTCCTTTTTCTTCTCTTTTCCCTTTATGCAAACGCCCAGGACGTTGATGTGCAGCATTACAAATACGAGATCAGCCTCTCCGACCAGTCGGATGCCATCAACGGAAGGGCCTTCATTTCGGTGAAGTTTCTGACCGAAGCGGCCACGGTGAATTTTGACCTGGCATCGGGCGAAGACGAAAAAGGCATGTATGTTTTTGACGTGAAAGAAAAGGGCCAGAAACTGACCTTTATACACAAGGACAATGTGCTGGCCATCTATTTGGGCAAGCCGGCCAAAAAAGATGAAGTGCGGACCTTTGAGATCAGTTACATGGGCACGCCCAAGGACGGACTCATCATCTCCCGGAACAAATACAACGAACGGACTTTTTTTGCCGACAACTGGCCCAACCGGGCACACAACTGGATTCCCTGCCGAGACGAGCCGTCCGATAAGGCTACGGTGGAATTCATCGTAACGGCGCCGTCCCACTACAAAGTGATTTCCAACGGACTGCTGGTGGACGAAAAACCAATGGGCAGCAACAAGCAAACGCACTGGAAAGAAGATCTTCCCATTTCCACCAAAGTAATGGTGATTGGGGCCGCCGATTTTGCTGTGGCAAGAGTCGACAGTGCTTACGCCATACCTGTCACCGCATGGGTGTACAAACAGGACAGTGCAAAAGGAGTTTATGATTATGCCCTGGGCGATGACATCCTAAAATTTTTCGAAAGCCTTATAGGGCCTTATCCGTACAAAAAGCTGGCGAACGTACAGTCCAAGACCATTTTTGGTGGAATGGAAAACGCCAACGCTATTTTTTATGCCGAGAACACCGTGACCGGCAACCGGAAGTCGGAAGCGTTAATGGCGCATGAAATTGCCCACCAGTGGTTTGGCAACACGGCCACGGAAAAAAGTTTTGCCCACGTGTGGCTGAGCGAAGGTTTTGCCACCTACCTCACCGATATGTACATCGAAAAAAAATACGGTGTGGATAGCTTTCAAAAGCGCATGCAGCAGGAACGGGAGGAAGTGATTGATTTTGCAAAAACATCAAAACAGGCTGTTGTGGATTCTACTTCGGAACTTATGGACCTGTTAAGTCCGAACAGCTATCAAAAAGGCGCCTGGGTGCTGCACATGCTGCGCCAGGAAGTAGGCGACAGCAGTTTTAAAAAGATCCTGCGCACCTATTACGATCGGTACAAGTTTAGCAATGCCGATACCAGGGATTTTGAAAAAGTGGCTGAAGCCGTCTACGGAAAGGACCTGAAGTGGTTTTTTGATCAATGGCTCTACCAACCCGGCATACCCCAATTGAAAATTGACATGAAAGCGGACGGCAACGAATTTAAATTGCAGGTGAAGCAGGGCGAACGGGTTTACCGGTTTCCTTTGGATGTGCAAATCATCGGCAATTTGGGCACCGAAAGCTTTAAGGAACGGTTTTATGTAGACAGCAAGGAAAAAGAGTTCAAGATCAGAACCAAAGGGCCTTTCCGAATGGTGATCGACCCGGATAAAAAGCTGTTGTTTTCCGAAAACTAACAGAATAAAAAAAACCTCTGAGTTGTCAGAGGTTTTTTTTATAACGTACATTTTACGTTTCACATCTCACGAACTTATACCAACATCGTCACCGGATTTTCCAGGTATTTTTTGAACGTTTGCAAGAAGGCTGCACCCACAGCGCCGTCCACGCTTCTGTGGTCACAGCTCAGGGTGATCTTCATTACATTGCTCACGCCAAATCCCTCGCCTTTCCGAACCACTACTTCTTTTATCCTGCCTACGGCCATGATGGCGCTGTCGGGCGGATTGATGATGGCGGTGAATTCTTCAATGTCCATCATTCCCAAATTGGAAATGGTGAATGTATTTCCGGTAAATTCATTGGGTTGCAGTTTTTTGTTGCGGGCTTTCCCGGCCAGCTCCTTGCTTTCGGCTGCAATCTGGCTCAGGGTTTTTTGATCGGCAAAGCGAATCACCGGAACAATCAATCCGTCTTCAATGGCCACCGCCACGCCAATATGAATATGTTGGTACTGGCGGATAAAATCGCCCATCCAGGAACTGTTTACAGCCGGGTGCTTGCGCAGCGCCATAGCAGTTGCTTTCACCACCATATCGTTGAAGGAGATCTTTACATCGCTCACTTCGTTCATTTGTGCCCTAGCCTGCATGGCATTGTCCATGTTGATCTCCATGGTCAGGTAAAAATGCGGCGCACTGAACTTGCTTTCGCCCAGGCGCTTGGCAATCACCTTGCGCATTTGCGAATTGCTGATATCGGTGTAGCCTTCCTGTCCGGAAACAACGGGCTGAGCGGCTGGCTTGGGTCCTTCGGCCGGCTGGCCGCTTACGGCTGCCTGTCTGGGAACAAAATTGTCTATATCGCTTTTTACAATTCTTCCGTTATCGCCGCTGCCCTGAACCTGGGAAAGGTCAATGCCTTTTTCCCGGGCCAGTTGTTTGGCCAGGGGCGAAGCTTTAATTCTTCCTTCAGGAGTAGTGGACTGGTCAACAGGTTGCGGAGCTGGTTGGGTCTGTGGTGCTGCCTGCTGGGCCGGCTGCGCCGTTTGCTGGGTGCTGAGTGCTCCCTGCGGTTGGCCTTTTGCAGCCGCTACAATGGCGTTTACATCCACCTTCCCTTCTTCGCCAATAATGCAAAGCAGATCATTCACGGCAATTTTTTCGCCGGGCTTGGCACCCTGGTATAAAAGAATGCCGTTTTTATAGCTTTCCAGTTCCATGGTGGCCTTATCGGTTTCAATATCAGCCAGTATGTCGCCTTTCTTTACTTGGTCGCCAACGTTTTTGTGCCATCCGGCAATCACGCCTTCGGTCATGGTGTCGCTCAGGCGGGGCATTAAAACAACTTCTTCCATTTTCCCCAGGTCCATTGAAGGGGCAGATGGTGTGCTGGCGGGCTGGGCCGGGGCGGCTTGTGCCTGTGGCGCGGCCTCCGGTGCCTGGGCTGGCTGGCTTCCTTTGCCTACCAAGCCGGAAATATCTTCGCCGGGGGTTCCGACAATTGCCAGCAGGTCGTCTACATTGATTTTTGCACCTTTCTCTCCACCAATATAAAGTAGGGTGCCTTCCTTGTAGCTTTCCAACTCCATAGTGGCTTTATCGGTTTCTATTTCGGCAAGCAGTTCTCCTTTTTTTACGGGATCACCCACTTTTTTGTGCCAGGCTGCAATAACTCCTTCCGTCATCGTATCGCTCAGGCGGGGCATCAATATCACTTCGGCCATGATTCTTGTTCGGTTTATTTTGAGTGCCGAAATTAAAGCAAAACAGGGAAATAGTAGGAAATACAGGACAGAGGCGGAGAAAGAAGAGCTGAGGAAGTGTAGGGAAAGGTTTTGGCAGCCGGCTTAAGTGCAGCTATGGAGCTTTACTTGCGTCGCACACGTGTACGCATGAAATGCTATTGGGCTAGAGGAATCGTTAGTTAAAATGTTTAGGGAACTACGCTTAGTGCTCGGTTTTTGTTTTGATATGCTCCAGAACCCGTGAATGAATTTTATGAACAATGTAGTCGCTCCATACCGTCCAATAAAGACCAGGTTTGATTTTGTTTACGTACCAGGTTGTGCCTTCAAGCAGGGTGTTCCCGTTTTTAAGCCGTGTTAATTTAAACTGCCCTTGCTTTGAAACCCAATAGCCACGTAAATGATTTGGATGAACATCATAAAAGCTTAACTCTTTCATTGGTTCGGGTTGGTCAACCACAGAGAATTTTAATAAATGCGGTTCGTCCCAAACAGTAATTGGTTCTACAAAGCTTCCTGTTGAAAAGTTGCAGTGCCGGACAGCACCCACACCCTGTCCATTTATTGTGGCATTAATTGGATAAGCAATGCCTGTTTTGAAAATAAACTCTGTCGGATCTTCAAGCTGAGGAAAAGCAGTTACATTTTTCCATACTTGTTCGGGAGAAGCATTTATTTCAATGGATGTTGCGACAGAGCGAACTGTCTCTTTGTCTTTTTGTCCGTTTTCAAAAGCCATAAGAGAAGGAACAGAAAGAAAAAGTAAGATGATTGTGACTGACGTGTTTCCTGTTTTGCTTTTGATGATTTTGTAACCTATCCAATGTCCAAGCCATGTAAAAAACAAACCAATGGGCAATGCCATGATTAAACAAATAAGCCCTTCCCATGCAAAAAGAAGTAGTCCCAGGCAAAATGCCAGCAGTGTAAAAATAGAAACGGCAAAGAGCTTGTTTCTTTTAGTTGTGTGATTGAATCCGTAAATCAAAGTTGAAGTTGCGCCCAAAACAAAAGGCAGCCAGATGAAAAGTCCCCAAGCATAATCCTTAAAAATATTCATTGCCAGAAAAGTACATGCCCAGCAGATTAGGCAGGTTAATAGGATGGCGAGAAGTGCTCGTTGATTTAAGATTGTGCGGTTTCTGTTTTCTTGCATGTTTATAAAATGTGTGAGAGATTAGGTGTTGCTAGCGGGCAAACTCTATGTTGGCTGAAATGTAGAATCACTTTGTTGATACAACAATCCTGTTATATGCAGGTTATGCCTAAGAGCTATCTGCTTTATGCCTAAGTTCTAATACTCAGTTCTAATGCCTTCCCATTTTTGTAAAAGGTCCAAACTCCATTTTTTATTGGCTGAAAGTATTTAAACAAACTAAGTTTGCCCAGTTCATAAGGGCCTGAGCTTACCTGGTATTGAACTAAGGTATTCGATGCAAGAGAAGCCCAATAGCGGCACTTCAGCTAAGTCCCCAATCAACTAAAAATCCAGCTCCATTCTCAATCGGTCCCGCAGCTCTTTTACCAGCGGATATTGTTCAATGATTTTTTGATACTGCTCCCGCGAACTTAAAGGAAGATCCACCTGGATCTCTTCTACGGCGCCTTCTACCAGTACAATAATGAACTGGAGTTGCCGGTTACCCAGTTCGGTTTGTAAAAACTCACTGGCTTTGTTGCGTTCCAGTTCCAAAAACTTTTGGTTGATGTTGTTGCCAACCACGGCTTCAAAACTGTTGGCGTCCTTTATTTGCAGTTGCGCTATTTCAAAACTTTGCCAGGCGGGGTTTTTGGCTTCTTTCAAATGAGCAATGAATTGATCCCAGGCCGCTTTTAACGAGCTTTCCTCCAAAGGCCTGTCTGCAATAGGGGCAGTATGGCTGCCATTGCTTACCTTTTGTCGGATGGCATCCAGCGAGGAAAGTTTTTTGCCTGCGGCTTTAGGGATGGGCGGCGGTGTTAACGCCGGTGCCGGTGTAGGAGCAGTTGCCGGCGCAACGGGCGGTGCCTGGTAAACTTCTTTTTTTTCTTCTGCTACAGAAACAGGCTCTTTTGCAACAGGCAGCGGTTCGGGCCTGGTTTCAATAATCAATTTTGCCTCGCTGGGTTTTGCCTTGGGCGCTGGGGGCGGCGTGGTGGCGGCAGATGTGGCAATGGGAGCAATATTTCTAAAAGCAACAGCCCGGGCTCCGTCAACTATTTTTTTTTTATCAACCCCTGCTCCGGTGGCAGTGAGCTGCAAAGCCTGTTGCAGGTAGCAAAGCTTGATCAAGGCCAGTTCTACGTGCAGTCGTTTGTTTCGGGCCGAACGGAAATTAATTTCGGCTTCATTTAAAATATTCAGGGCACTAACCAGGTAACCGGCATCGGTTCTTTTGGCGGTTTCGGCATAGCGCTGCCGGAAGCTTTCCACCACTTCCAGCAAACCGGACACCCGTTCATCTTTACAGATCAAAAGATTGCGCAGAAATTCGGCAAAACCGTTCAGCACCATATCGCCTTCAAATCCTTTTTTATCGATGTCGTTGTAGAGCAACATGGCGCCGGCTAGGTCCTGGTTGAGCATGCAATCGATCAATTTGAAATAATAATCGGCATCAAGAATATTTAAGTGCTCAATGGTATTCTCGTACGTCACTTCGCCGTTGGTAAAGCTGACAATTTTATCCAGGATGCTCAGCGCATCCCGCA
>JAEVYV010000140.1 GCA_023392575.1 Bacteroidota bacterium
ACCCGGCAAAAAAATACCCCATGCTTTTGTATTGCCAGGGTGGCCCCCAATCGCCGTTAACCCAAACCTATTCGTACCGCTGGAATTTTCAACTCATGGCTTCGCAGGGCTACATTGTGGTGGCGCCCAACCGCCGGGGCATGCCCGGCCATGGCACTAAATGGAATGAGGAGATCAGCAAAGACCATGGCGGCCAGGTAATGAAGGATTATCTATCGGCTATTGATGCGGTGAGCAAAGAACCATTCGTGGACAAGAGCCGTTTGGGGGCCGTAGGCGCTTCCTATGGCGGGTATTCGGTGTTTATGCTGGCCGGTATTCATAACAACCGCTTTAAATCGTTTATTGCCCATGACGGTATTTTTGATACCCGCAGCATGTACGGTACTACCGAGGAATTATGGTTTGTCAACTGGGATTATGGTGGTCCTTATTGGGATAAGAAAAATACAGCCGCACAAAAAACCTACAATGAATTTAATCCCATCAACTATGTTGATAAATGGAACACACCAATTATGATTGTGCAGGGGGGCAAGGATTATCGGGTGCCGATTGAACAGGGCCTGCAGGCCTTCCAGGCAGCCCAGTTAAGAGGGATAAAAAGCAAGCTGCTGTACCTGCCCGAGGAGAACCATTGGGTGCTGGGTGCACAAAATGCTTTGGTATGGCAGCGGGAGTTTTATAAGTGGCTGGACGAAACGTTGGGCAGGGAGAAAAAAGGATTTTAAAACAAGATTTTGTAAAGGCTTAAAGGCCGGTGCAGCTGTTCTGGGCTGTACCGGCCTTATTTGTTGATGGGAGCTTACAATTTCGTTCCGCAGTATTTACAGTATCGGGCATCGCTGTCGTTTCCTTCTCTGCCGCAACCCGGGCAGGTTTCAGTACCCTGTTTTCTTTTGCGTACCGCCAGGGTCATTTCCGTGGTAATGATTCCGGTGGGCACAGCAATAATGCCATAACCGGTGAACATGATCAGCGAGGCAATGAACTTTCCCAGCGGGGTTACCGGTGCAATGTCTCCATAACCCACGGTGGTAATGGTGACAATAGCCCAGTACACACTATCGGGGATGCTGTTAAACCCGTTTTCTCCGTCTTCTACCAGGTACATGATGGAACCCAAAATGATCACCAGGCTTAAAACCACCAGCATGAAAATGCTGATCTTTTTTAAGCTGGCCCGTAAGGCCAGGCTCAGGTACTGCATTTCGGAAAGAAAATGCGTGAGCTTGAAAATGCGAAAAATGCGCAGCAGGCGCAGGGCCCGCAACACCAACAAGGACTGGGCGCCCACAAAAAATATACTCAGATAAGAAGGCACAATGGCCAACAGGTCCACAACACCCAAAAACGAAGTCACATAGCGCCAGGGTTTTTTAAGACACACCAGGCGAAGGATGAACTCGATCGTAAACAAAATGGAGAAGATCCATTCCCACACTTCAAACAGCTTTCCGTACCTGTGCTGGTAGGCGGCCACGCTATCCAGCATCACCACCACAATGCTGGCAAGGATCATGATCAGCAAGGCTACATCAAAGGCCTTGCCCGCCGGAGTATTGCTTTCATAGATGACATCGTGAAGCCGTTCCCGCCACGACCTGGAGTTTTTTACTGGCATAAGCAAGCGCAAAATAAAAGCATACCATTGTCAATGCCTGAAAATGACCGGGCCAGCTGATCCGTCTATGCCTGGGCAGCCTTAATACCGCATCAGGGCTTCGATCTTTTCGCTCAGCCTTGCCTTTGCCAGAAAATTATTCTCCAGCTCCATGTTAAAAGGTACGGCCGTATCCAGGGAAGCACAACGCATGATGGGAGCATCTAAATACTCAAAACAGTTTTCCGATATCCACGCAGCGAGCTCGCCGCCCAGGCCTCCAACCAAAGTGTCTTCGTGCAACAGCAATACCTTGCCGGTTCGTTTTACTGAAGCGGCAATGGCTTCGTAATCCAGCGGCAATAAGCTGCGCAGGTCCAGAATGTCAATGGAAATATGGGTGTGTTCCATGGCATAGTCTTCGGCCCAATGCACACCGGCGCCGTAGGTGATGATGGACAGGTCATCGCCGGTTTGTACCTGACGGGCCTTACCGATCTCTATTTCGTAGTAGGCTTCGGGTACCGCTCCGCTCACGCTGCGGTACAAAGCCTTGTGCTCAAAATACATGATCGGGTTGGGATCGTTGATAGCTGCAATCAGCAGGCCCTTGGCATCTTTGGGCGTGGATGGATAGACCACTTTTAAACCCGGCGTGTGCACAAACCAGGCTTCGTTGCTTTGCGAGTGAAACGGACCGGCGCCCACACCGCCGCCGGTAGGCATGCGAATCACCACATCGGCATTCTGCCCCCAGCGGTAATGAATTTTGGCCAGGTTGTTTATAATCTGGTTAAAGCCTACCGTAACAAAATCGGCAAACTGCATTTCCATCATGCTTTTAAAACCTTCCAGGCTTAGCCCCAAAGCGGCGCCCACAATGGCACTTTCGCAAAGCGGGGTGTTGCGGACCCTTTCTTTGCCAAACGCCTGCACAAATCCCTCTGTGATTTTAAACGCCCCGCCGTATTCGGCAATATCCTGGCCCATTAAAATAAGGTTGGCGTGTTGCTGCATGGATTGGTGCAGGCCTTCTTTGATGGCATCGATCATGCGCAGCTCCCGTGTGGCAGGTGTCGGGGGCGGAGCAACGATGGCCGATGTTCGTTCGGCATAAACATCTTTTAGTTCTGCTTTTGTATCCACCACTATCGGCTTGCTGTCAAAACCCATCTTCAATTCTTCTTCAATGGCCTGCTTTTGGTCGTTGCGAATGGCTTCAACTTCGTCTGCGGAAATAATGTTTTCTTTCAACAGCCACTGCTCGTAATTTTTGATGGGGTCCTTCTGCTCCCAGGTTTCAAAAAGTTCTTTGGGAACGTATTTGGTGCCGCTGGCTTCTTCGTGGCCCCGCATGCGGAAGGTCATGCATTCAATAAGATAGGGCTTTTGGTTTTTGATACAGTGCTCACGAACGCCTTTTACCGTGTCGTACACGGTAAGTACATTGTTTCCATCAATCACCACGCTTTCCATTCCATACCCCTGGGCCCGATCGGCCAGTTGGGCGCAGCGGTATTGTTCCCGCACCGGGGTGCTTAGGCCATAGCCATTGTTTTCAATAATAAAGATCACGGGCAGGTCCCACACGGCTGCCGTATTCAGGGCTTCGTGAAAATCGCCTTCGCTGGTCCCGCCGTCTCCGGTAAAGGTCAGCGACACTTTGTTTTGTTTTTGGAGTTTATAGGCCAGCGCTACCCCATCGGCTACGGCCAGCTGGGGGCCCAGATGAGAGATCATGCCGCAGATGTGGTGTTCTTTGGTGCCGAAATGAAAGCTTCGTTCCCGGCCCTTGGAATAGCCGTCCTGGCTGCCCTGCCATTGTTTGAATAATTTGTGCAGAGGCATGTTGCGGGCCGTAAAAACGCCCAGGTTGCGGTGCAGGGGCATGATCCATTCGTCTTCCTGCAAAGCCAGGGTGGCGCCTACGGCAATGGCTTCCTGACCGATGCCACTGAACCATTTTGAAATTCGCCCCTGGCGCAACAGCACCAGCATTTTTTCTTCAATCAGCCGCGGCCACAACAGTTGTTTGTAAATGTGCGTCAATTCTTCGGCGGAAAGGCCTTTTTTGTGAAACTCCATGATTCTTCAATTGAGGTTAATCCCTGTCGCCAATAAGGCCGTTTAAAAAATAACTTACGATGGTTACAATCAAACTTACCAAAAGGGCCGACCACCAGCCGTCCACTGTAAATCCTTCCACCAGGCCTGCCGCCCATTTCACCATCAGGGCATTGATGATCAACAAAAACAGCCCCAGCGTTAAAATGGTTATGGGGATGGTAAGGATGATCAGTATGGGTTTGATGAATGTATTGAGCAAAGCCAGCACCAAAGCCACCAGGATGGTGGTTTTGATGTCTCTGATGGTTACACCGGGCAGCAGGTAGGCTGCCAGGTAAACGGCCACTGCGGTGATGAGTACCTTAAGGATAAAGCCCATGAGATTTTGTTTAGCAACAAATGTAAATGGTCTGAAGCATGATTTGAGAAGTTTTAAGCGGAGCCGGAAATATAAAAGCCTTCATGGTTTTGAAGGCTGCTGGTTATTTAAGAAGATAGATGCCTTTTCGGTTAATGCCTGCCAGCAATTTTCCCTCCGGCGTTATGCCAATAGCATATACAGCACTTTTTGGCGGTAGTCCGGTGCCTGCTGCCGTCCATGTTTTTCCATGGTCAGCAGAGCGAAAGATCTCACCTTCGGCCCCGGCATATACAACTCCGTTTGGTGCTGTAAAAAGGGCTGAAACGGCTTTCCCGCTTAAGCCTGAGGCTTTCCAGTTCTCGCCATTGTCAGCAGAAACAAACACGCCTTTTTGAGAAGTGCCGATACCGGTAAATAAATTGCTTTTATTCACGGCAAGGCTTTGCATATAACCTAATCGCTCTATACCATTGTGTGCCGGTTTATTCCAGGTTTTTCCTTTATCATTGGAGTAGCGAACACCCAGATCGGTTAACGCATAAACAGTTTGTTCGTTTTGCACCAGTTGTGATACCGATACCATCTTGTTGTCCATCAAATTAAGCGGAATGCCGTTATTAGAAGGCTGCCAGGTTTTTCCTTTATCGGCAGATAGGTAGACACCGCTTTCTAGCGTTCCTTTCAGGATATTGCTGCCGGCGGCCAACAAGGCGTAACTACTTCTTGGCCCGCCTTTGTTCAGTCCTGTATTGTAAAGTTTCCAGCTATTACCATTATCATCCGATACCAGAACGCCATAACGGCTGAGGCCTGCATAAATCGTTCCTTCCGCATCAATTGCCAAACTAAATACCGCTGCTTTATCATCAGGGTTGATGGTGGCCGGGCTCCAGGTCTGTCCCTTATCATCGGAAAGAAAAACACCGGCTGAAGTGCCGGCAATAAGGCGGCCTTTTTTTGTCATTACAAAGGCGCTTACCGTTTCATCCTTATCATTCAGTGCCACCGGCACCCACTGTGTGCCTAAGTTCTCTGAAATATTCTCTGCAGTGATCGATAGGGATTGGGTAGAGGCGCTGTCGGCATTGTTACACGAAGTAGCACATGCAGAAAGGCAAAGAAAAGCAAGGCAGATAAAGGAAGTTTTCAACATGAGCATAGAATTAGAATTGGTTGCGAAATAAAATATTACATGAATATACATCTGAGCCATATTTGAATGGTGATCCAAACATCCATCCAATCATGGTTCACCCGGATCAAACAACCACCAGCTCGTAAAACTTCTCCGGCTGCAGGTAGTGGTTGGCCAACTGCTGCAGTTCTTCGGCGTTCACGGATTTGATGGTCTCTATCTGCCGGTAAAAATAATCCTGGGGCAGGCCGTTCAAAATGATGGTTTTCCAGCGGTTGATGATGTGGAAGGGCCCATCCAGGTCTCCTAAAATAGAACCCATCATGTAATTGCGTACCAACAGCAGTT
Organism: Bacteroidota bacterium; assembly: GCA_023392575.1. Taxonomy (GTDB): domain Bacteria; phylum Bacteroidota; class Bacteroidia; order Chitinophagales; family Chitinophagaceae; genus Flavisolibacter. The sequence continues at coordinate 5,515 of JAEVYV010000140.1, forward strand.
CTTCTTCGTCAACCGGTTGGTTGCGCAGGCCCTCCATTTCCTTATACACTTCGGTAATGGTGGCTTCGCACACATCGCGGCCGGCTTCGGTGCTGATCACCCAGGCCGTTTCCTGTATGTGGTTTTGCAGATAGCTGTAGATGCCGTAGGTATAGCCTTTTTCTTCGCGGATGTTGCTCATAAGCCGCGAGCCAAAGAATCCGCCAAAAACATTGTTGAGCACCTGCACCTTTACAAAATCGGGGTGGTGGCGGTTGGGAAAATTGGCGCCCATGCGGATGGCGCCCTGAACTCCTTGCGGATCGTTCATCACCCGGTATTTTTTTTGTTCGGCTGGTGTGCCGGCCATAGACGAAACCGCTACCGGGGTGTTTTTCAAATCCCCAAAATGTTGATTGAGCAAGGCAAATAAATTGGAGGGCAGCTTTCCGGCAGCAAACACCAAAAACTTTCCGTTTTGGTAATACTGCTGGTAAAAAGCGGCAATCTGGTCCCGGGTCAAGGTGTCAAAATCTTCAAAGCGGCTGAAGCGGCCGTAAGGGTGCTGCTCGCCGTACAAATAGGTGTCGATCAGCCGGCCGGCCACAAAATCGCATTTTTTCAGGTTCACATTCAGCCGCTGCTTCATGTTTTGTTTGTAGATGTTGATTTCTTCTTCGGGAAAAACAGAATCCACCAGCATTTCCCTCACCACGGGCAACAGCACTTCCAGGTGCCGGCTAAGGCAGTGCAGGGTGATGACGGCCGTTTCGTTGTAGCAGTTTCGGTTCAGATAAGAGCCGTGGTATTCAAAATGTTCGTTGAGCTGATAGGCCGATTTGGTGCGGGTACCGTTCTTGAGCAAAAAGTTGGCGCTGGCTGCTACCAGGTTGTTTTTTTCAAACCAGTTGCCGGCGTAAAACACCCACTCCAGCTGCAGCACGTCTTCGGCGCCGGCATCCACGGCGTATACTTCGGCACCGTTGTTCAATACTGTTTTTTGATAGGGCTTTAATTTCAGGTCAAATTCGACAGCGTCTTTTATCGGGGGGGCGTCTTTTCTGTTTAGCATATTTGTTTTTTTAACCAAGCGGGTTGAATCCTTTTTTTGGAAAAACAAAAATAACTTTATTGGATGCTAAAATCTATTTGCATTTATGGCGGTTTATTGGCTGGCCTTGCCGCCGCTCTGTTTTTAGTTGCCTGCCAGCAGAAAATGGCGCCCTCGGTAACGGATTCTCAAGGAACAAAAGCATGGACGTTTGAAAAAAAACCTGTGTGGGCTGATGAATTCAATATTGATGGCAAACCCGATTCTTCCAGGTGGGGCTACGACATCGGCGGCAGCGGCTGGGGCAACAACGAACTGCAGTTTTATACAGCCGGGGACAACGTTCGCATACAGAATGGCCTGCTGATCATTGAAGCCAGAAAAGAACAAAGAGAAGAAAAGGCGTACACCTCCACAAGATTGGTCAGCAAGCACAAAGGCGATTTTTTATACGGACGCTTTGAAGCGCGGGCAAAACTGCCAAAGGGCAGGGGGCTGTGGCCGGCCATCTGGATGTTGCCCACAGACTGGGTTTATGGCGGCTGGCCCCAATCGGGGGAGATTGATATTATGGAGCAGGTAGGTTTTGAACCCGACAAACTGCACATAAGCATTCACACAGAAGCCTACAACCATGTAAAAGGAACGCAAAAAACCGCCACTACCATCATTCCCTCGGCAACGGATGACTTTCATTTATACCGGGTGGACTGGACACCGGAAGATATTAAGGGCTATATTGATGATAAGCTCATTTTTCGCTTTCCAAACGAACACAAAACCCCGGCGGAGTGGCCCTTTGATCAAAAATTTCACTGGCTGCTGAATGTAGCGGTTGGGGGCAACTGGGGCGGACAAAAAGGCGTGGACGATTCCATTTTTCCGGCAACCCTGGAAGTGGATTATGTGCGGGTGTATCAACTGCTTCAGTAGAGGTTAATTCAAAATTTAAAAATCAACTCTTGCTGCAATAATATAACGTGCTGCTGTTCTCTTCCCTGAAGATTTGATTGCTTTGTTCGTAAATATCCTCCACCGTTACCTTATTGTACCGATCAAGCTCCGAATTCATTAAATGGGCATCGCCCAGCAGTTCGTAGAAAGCAAGGCTGTTGGCCCGGTTCATCAGGCTCATGTCCTCAAAGGCAATCATGCTTTCGGTTTTGTTTTTTACTTTTTGCAATTCTGCTTCGCTTACTTTCTCGCTCCTCAGTTTGTGCAGTTCTTCATGGATGGCGGCTTCGGCTTCTTCCATTTTCACACCTTTTACCAGCTTGCCTTCAATGGCCAGCAGTCCCGGATCGGTGGTTCCAAAATGATAGCATTCGATATTGCTGAACAATTTTTTCTCCTTCACCAGCGATTGAAACAGGCGCGAAGAGCCACCCCCGCCCAGGATTTCGGTAATCAGGTCGGCCACATAATAGCGGTGGTCCATACGCGGATAAATGTGCCAGCATTTGTACAGGGCATCCAGCGGCACGTTGGCATGAACCTCGAGTTTTTTGCCGCTTGTTTGGGGTGGTTCTGCCGGTAATTGACGAAGGTATTTTTCGCCGGCCTCAATGG
>JAEVYV010000223.1 GCA_023392575.1 Bacteroidota bacterium
ACGGGGAGCGCGGTATTCCTTGAACACAATTTCTCCTTTGGTGAACGGAACGGGTTGAAGAAAAACAGGGCCGTCGAAGACAAACGAATGATACTCGCCGTTCTCGCCGCAAATATCTACGTTCGCGGGCAGATCGTTAATAAGGGATTCATCCAGCAACCGGCCGCAAAAGCTTTTGTCCAGCAAAGCGCTGTTGACGCAAACAAGGATGGCTTTAAATCCGGAGCGGACAAAGCGGTGCATTAATTCTTTGGTGTCGCTTTTCCACAAGGGAAACAGGCATTCGATGTTTTCGTTTGCATAAAGCTGTTGGCGGTAGGTTTTCAGGTCTTCCAAAAACAGGTCGCCGGACAGGGCATGGGTGAAGCCTTCTGATTTGAGTTGGCGGTTCATGTTGCCGATGGCGGCTTCGTATTCGGCCATGCCTGGCTGCTCCGGCAGCTCCAGCACATACAAGGGCAGTTGCAGGGCCGCGGCTTGTTGCTCCAGCAGCGCCCTTCGTACCCCGTGCATGGTGATGCGGTTGGTGCCCTGGGTCACGGTTGTTACCAAGGCTTCAATGCTCAGCCCCTGTTGTTTGGCTCTATATAAGCATAGAGCGGAGTCTTTACCTCCGCTCCAGTTTAAAAATGCTTTCATCATACTACAGTAACAGTTTTCACTGCATCCAAATTACCAATTAAAGCTCAGTCCTGTATGAAACAAAAAGGGAATGGAATTATACCCTCTGACATCAAAGAATTTTTTGTTGGTAATATTTTGCGCATCGGCAAAAAACTTTACATGTTCGTTATGCTTATACTCTGCATAAGCGCCCAACAAAAAATAGCCTTTCAACTCCACATCGGCTTTTTGGTAGCCGCCCACATCAAAACGCTTGCTTACATATTTACCCGAAACGGAAACCGACAGCTTGCTTAGCGGCTGCGCCGTTAGAGTTGCATTGATCGTATGATCGGGCCTTCTTAATAAATAAGAGTAGGTGATGGTATCACGATTTGAAATACGGTTTTGTGTAGTTTCTTTCGGCTCCAAATAGGCATAATTGGCGTTTACCGACAGGGCATTGGAAAGCTTTGCGTTTACATCCCACTCCAATCCTTTTACATTTTGCTGAATGTAATTGAAGTAGTTGAAATCAAGATAATTATAGTCAATGCCATTATCTATTTTTCGATAAAAGAACACAGCCCTTGTACTTAACTTTTGATTGCTGAAAGCAAGGCCGCCTTCATAGTTCTGTGATTTTTCAGGATCAAGTTTTTTATTCAGGCTTAACTGATACAGAGAAGGCGCTTTAAAGCCTGTGGAGATGCTGCCAAACATCCGTACGTACTGACTGAACGAAAACGAAGGATTAAAAGTAAAGGTGTTGTTGGTGCCATAAACAGAATGGTTGTTCATTCTCCCGCCGGCTTCTACATTCAGCTTTTCATTTAACCCCGAATAGACCAGCGATGCATACGCTGCTTTTTGATTTAGCGAAGTAGTAGGAGTCGTACTTGCATAAGGGCCGAAGCTGCTTACTGAATAGTACGACTGGTTGTAGGAACCATACCGGTAATCGCCGCCAACCAGCAATCTGAAGTTGTCTGTCAGTTGCACATTGCCATACAGTTCTACAAATTGTGTTTTGGCAAAATAATTATTGTTCTCGTACCAGGTGCTGGTTTTATAAATGCTGTCGTTGATATAGTGCCTGCCCACTTCATTGTATTGGTAGTTGCCGTTAATGCTGTATCTCGTTTTCTTCCATATAAAACCGGCGCCAGTAGCAAACGATTTGTTGTGAACGTTATAGTCCCCGTCATCCGTAAACACGCTGGCGTCAAGGCCTGCCGTATAGCGGCTGTACAAGGCAAACGTTTTTAACGCCAAAGCCGGTGTGGCCTGGTAATGCAACTGGGCATTTGCCACATGGCCGTCGTAGTTGTCGTTGTCATAATTTTTGTGGCCGGTGCTGTCATACGCCGATGAAAAGCCATTGCTGTAAATCCGGGCATAGCGGCCTGTGTAGGTAAATTTATCTTTCCGGCCATACACTTGTGCGTTGCCTCTTACGGTTCCGTAGCTTCCGCTGCTAAACGTGGAGCTGATGTTTACCGGTTTTTGCACGTCCTGCTTTACAGTAATGATGTTGATCACCCCTGCAACGGCATCGCTGCCATACAGTGTGGATTGCGCGCCTTTGCAAACCTCAATGCGTTCCACATCATTCAAGGAAAATAAATTGAGGTCGTATTCATTATTGATCATGCCGGGATCGTTTACCGGAATGCCGTCTATTAAAATCAACGTTCTGCCCGAAGAAGCGCCCCGCATGTACACCGTTTGCACACTGCCTAAATTGTTCAGGGCTCCGTTAATGGTAATACCTGCCTGTTCATTCAACAACTGGCTGAGGGTGCGGCCGGCGCTTTTTTCAATTTGCTCTTTGCTGATTACGGTAATGACCTTGCCTGTGGTGTTTTGTTTTTGCGGAAACTTGGTGGCGGTTACCACCACGGTGTTTAAAGTTTTCGTACTGTCCTCTTGTGCTGAAAGTTGACTGCTGATAAAGACCGCAGCCACAGCAAAAATTTTTCTCATAATGGTTCAAAAATTTTTTGTGACTGCTTCCTGGTAAACTAAAGAGAAGATAATTCGCGACCTTATCATCTCTGCTTTTCACCCGAAAGCATTGAAATTTGTGTAACGTCATTGGCAGGTCTTCTGGCTTGGCTCACTGTTGATGCCTTCCCGTCCGCGTTTTTGGACAGTGGCCTGGTAATCAACAATTGTAGTGGCTGCATGCACCACTCCTGAACCTTACAGCTACGGGGATAGCGCCGGACTTGCACCGGCTTCCCTTTTCATTTTCCGCCTGAGGCAGAAAAACCAATTACGCCGGCAAATGTAGAGAAGTAAAACGGATGCGGAAATATATTTTTTCGGATCCGCGCAAACGGCCGGCTGCAATAGATGAACCTGGGTTTAAAAAGCAATTAAGCAATCCTTCTTATTTTTATCCCCGTTGTATGAATAAGCCTTTGCCGCAAATAACATTTGATTTTTTAGGTGAGCCGGAGCCCCAGGAGCCTGCCCGTGAGTTTGTGCCGGAAGCGCCGTTGCCCCAACCCAAACCCGCCAGGCAAAAGAGCACCCGGGGCAGAAAGTCTTTGAAGGAGCTTGATGCAGACCTGGACCAGGTAGAAGTTCCGGAAGACGAAGTTCTTTTTCAAAAGCAGTATTATTCCATTGGTGAAGTGGCGGCCATGTTCAAGGAAAACATTTCCCTGATCCGGTTTTGGGAAAACGAATTCGATATTCTGGAGCCCCGCAAAAACCGGAAGGGCGACCGGTTTTTCAAACCCGCCGACATCAAAAACCTGCAGCTGATTCACGATCTTTTGCGCCGGCGAAAGTTTACCATTGAAGGCGCAAGGGATTTTTTGAAAAAAAACAAGCAGGCCAAAGAGAATTTTGAGACGGTGCAGTCCCTGCAAAAACTAAAGGCTTTTTTGTTGGAGCTGAAGGCAAATTTGTAGCATCTCTTTAACAGGCCGGGGCTTGTTGCATTGGCGCTCCATCTTAATTTTGAAAGACAACCACATTGTATGAAGAAAGTTCTATTCTTTAGCATGGCCTTGTTTTGTGGCGCTGTGGCGCTGGCCCAGTCCTCGGAGATCAGCCACGACGCTGAAGGCAATAAGGTGATCCGGGGTTTTATGACAAAGCAGGAATTGGCCTCCGACACGGCTTTTAAATGGTTTGCCGAAAACCAGGCGGGATATACCCCCGAGCCCAATGCTTTGCAGGCATTCAGGGCCAACAAAGATTCCATTCACATTCTTGCTTTTGGCGGCACCTGGTGCGGCGATACAAAATACATTTTGCCCAAGTTTTTTGCCCTCACCGATGCTGCTGGTTTCCCGCAAAGCCGGGTGACGCTGCTGGGCGTAGACCACAGCAAAAAAACCATTCAGCACCTGGCAGAAGCCTTTGAAGTGACCAACGTGCCTACGTTCATTGTGATGAAAAACGGAAAAGAAATTGGCCGCGTGGTGGAATACGGCAAATACGGCATGTTTGATAAAGAACTGGGCGAGATTATCTCCGCCGCCAGAAAAAAATAAGGAGCGGATTCGTTCTAAAAAGAGGTGTCTTTTGGGCACCTCTTTTTATTTGGGCTTGCCCAGCCTGTCTTCTACCTGAATTTTTATGTCCAGCTTTTCCATGGTCTGTAAAACAAAAAAATTAACCTGTTGCCTGATGCCGGTAAACTGGTTCCAGGGAATGGGCGGCGTAAAAAACTCAACAAACACCAAAAATCCTTGTACGCGGATGTCGTTAAACAGCACGTTAAAGCTTTGGATCTCTTTGATCGTGGCCAGGTAGGCCCTCACTTCCGTCAGCAGGGCGTCGATCTTTTGCTGCGGGGTATGCAGGTCAATGAACAAATTGATCTCGCCCCGGATCTGCGACCGCAGGGAGATGTTGTCCAGGATGCTGTCCACCATTTGCTTGTTGGGCACGGTTACATAGGATTTGTCGTTTGTCCGCACCCGGGTGCTTCTCAGACCAATGCGTTCTACCGTGCCCGATATGTTTTGCACTTTAACGGCATCGCCGGTCGAAAACGGCTTGTCAAAGAAAATCACAAAAGAGGCAATCAGGTTTTCCAGGCTTTCCCTCAGGGCCAGGGCAATGGCCGCCCCCACAATACTCAGACCGGTGAGCAAACTGCTGATGTCGTAACGAAAAGCAAAATGCAGCACCATCATGGCGCCGATGATGCCGATGAGGACCTTTAAAAAATCGCGAAAGAAAACGATTAGTTGGTTGTCGTTTTGGTTGGGCGTTTGACGGGCTCTTGCTTCCAGCGCGCCGGCAATAAAATCAATGACCCGCAAGATCAGCCAAATGAAGGCAATGATTTGAATGGAAATGGCTATGGAAAGAAGGATCTTCTCCAGCGGATATTTGTAAATCTTTATGTTCAGTTCGGGCGGGAAGTTCAGCCGGTACAGGGCAACGATGGAAACGCTGATCACCAAAAATGTTCCCAGGGGATGGATGATCAGGTCCACAAATTTTTGTTGGTCAAATCTTTTCCAGACCCGTTTAAAAAACGAGCAAAGCAAAATGGCCAAGTATTTAGAGATCAGCCGGTTGAGCAGCAGAACCAATAAAATAATACCGAGCACCCACAGGTAGTCGCTTACCCTATTGCTTAAAAACACCTGGTCAAAAAAATGATTCATCTACAGAGTTTGGATAAAATTAGAAAGAACGAAACAATCAAAACTTATATTGGTAAAGGCGCAGCGAGTCGGCAGAAAAAATTACCAGTTTGCTTGCCGTGGAATAGGACCGGTGATCAGCCTGCAGGAAAGCCGGCAGGCGTTTTCTGGCTTCCAAAAAGGTGGCGGTGTTGTACGCCGCAATTTCTCCCGGCAGGGTTTGAATGAGGTACTGCTCTTTTACAGCAATGCTCTGCCAGTTTTTCAAAGGAATTTTTTGTTTAAACGATCCGTAGTTGTCAAAAACAAAAACGCCGTGAGCCGAATCGGCCAGGTAGACAAGGCCATTGGTGCTGAGGATTTTTTGCGGTCTTACGGGCTCAGGGAAAACGGTTCGGAAGTCCGCTGTTTCTGAAAGCAGGGTGCCTTGTTCGTTTATCTTTTTTAGTTTGTTTTCGTATTCGTCAAAAACCCAGATGTTGTTGTCGTAGGAAAGACCTGCCGCACCGGGATGAAGAATGTTATGTTTGCGCAAATCAACGATGGCGCGGTTGGCCAAAAAGCGGTCCAGCAAAACAAGCGTGGAAAAATCTTTGTAAAACAACAGGGGCCGCAGCGGGTTGGCCACATCAAGGGAAAACAGGCTTCCAAAATTCCGAACCTGGTTGTACACGGCAACCGAATCGCCGTTGGCAGCAAACTTCCGGATTTGCCCGCTTGAAGAAATAATGTACAGATTGTCCAGATGATCGAGGGCCGCATCGGCAATGTCCCCGCTGTAGGTTTTTAATAAAACAAAAGACGAGTCGCTGGCTGGCGGGGAAACCAGTTGCTGGGCCAGGCAAGCCTGCGCGAAAACCGCAACTACAAACGCTATGGTAAAAAGCCGCTTTACCAATTTTTATAGATTTTATTTTCTTTTCCAGTGTACGAGGTCAACTGCATCTGCTCGCCGTCAAAAACCGCGTAGGTGCAAAAATTGATCCATTCGCCCAAGTTGATGTAGCGGCTATCAGGGGAAAGACGGAAATCAATGGGCAGGTGTCGGTGCCCAAACACAAAAAAATTAACATGCCGTTGCTGCAGCACTTCTTTGCTGTAGAGCAACAGCCATTCATTTTCTTCGCCCAAAAAAACCTCTTCGCTGTTTCCGGTGGCGGCCCGGCTTTTTGTGCTGAAATAATTGGCCAGCCCAACGCCGATGGCTGGTGGCAGCAGGCCAAACAACCATTGACAGACCGGGTTGCGAAATACTTTTTTCATGGCCTTGTAGCCGTGATCGCCGGGCCCCAGGCCGTCTCCGTGACCAATCAAAAATTTTTTGTGGTTGAATGTAAACTCCCGGGGTTCAAAATACACCGGCACATTTAGTTCGGTTTGAAAATAGCTGCGCATCCACATATCGTGGTTGCCCACAAAAAACTGAACGGAAATGCCTGTATCGGCCAGTTCTGCAATCTTGCCCAGCAAGCGAACGCCGCCCTTGGGCACCACTTTTCGGTATTCGTACCAAAAGTCGAACATATCGCCTACAATAAAGATGGCAAAGGCCTCGTGTTTTACTTCGTCTAAAAACCGGACGATTAGTTTTTCCCGCTCCAGGCTGCTGGCGGCATCGGGAGTGCCCAGGTGAAAATCGGAGAGAAAAAATATTTTTTTCCCAGGCGGAACGATCATGTCTTCTGCGCTCCGCCAACTGGCGGCAGAACCTGGATGTAAACGCTCTGTATGTTTTTGTTCCTGCATTTATTGAAGATGCAAAAGAATAATTTATTTGTGATGGGTGGAAATTTACCGGAACATTCTGACGGGCCAATCAAAGTATTAAAGCCGAAACGCAAAGAAAGTCAAACCTGGTGCGGCCACTTGCTCCCGGCTCTGTTTGCTGTTCAGCGTTCTAATGGAATCAGAAAAATGCCTTCGGCCTGGGCTTATCCTTGCGGGGCGTCGTCCACTACAAAACAATAGACTTCTTTTGGACCGTGTACGCCAACAACCAGGGTTTTTTCAATATCTGCCGTGCGGCTGGGGCCTGTGGCAAACGTGATCAGGGAGGGCAGGTACTGACGGTACTTGTTTTTGAGGGCTGCCAACCCATCCTGAATGTTGTACACCAGTTGCGAGGTGTAGGCAATGCACACATGGACCGGGGCGTACACACTCGGAATTCGTCCCTGGTGGACGGAGCTTAAGACGATGCTGCCCGTTCGGGCCACCAGCAACTCACAACTGGTTACCGATGCTTCGCAGCCGGCAATATCGGCATAGAGGCTGTTGGGTGAAAGGATCGGTTTCCATCTTTCTTCCTCACAATAAATCCGTGTCCACTGGTGTTGGTAGCAAAGTTTGGCAAAATGCTCGGCCAGCTCTGTTTCATCCACGCAAAAAACAAACTTGCCCTGCAGGGCGGTGAACTGCTCGGCAAATTCCACCACCAGATCCTGTTGCTGGGGCTGAAAGACCGAAAGGTTGTTTTCGCTTTGGGGAAAAGGCAATGGCGTTGGTTGTGCCAACGCCATGCGTATTTTTTTCAGAATGTTATTTTTAGCCGGTGAATTTTTACTCATTTGGGTGCGGGGGCTTGATTGGTAACATTGGGATCATAAGGAGGAACGCCTTCGCTGATGCCGCCTTCGGGATGCTTGTCGTTTTCATCTACATCCAGCAGGTGCTTGTCGTGGAAGGGACGGGGTCCGATCAGGGCTTCCACATCGCTTTGGAACAAAACTTCTTTTTGCAGCAAGGCTTCCGCGAGTTTTTCCACTTCGGCCCTTTTTTCCGTCAATAGTTGTTTTGTTCTTTCGTAGGCATCGTCAATCAGCTTTCGCACTTCTTCGTCAATCAAGCGGGCCGTTTCATCGGAATAGGGCTTGGTGAATGAATTGTCCTGCTGGGGATCGTAAAAACTGATGTTGCCCACTTTGTCGTTCATGCCATACACGGTAACCATGGCATAACCAATGCGGGTGATCTGTTGCAGGTCGTTTTGAGCGCCGGTTGAAATCTTTCCAAAGAAAATTTCTTCGCTGGCCCGTCCACCCAGCGTCATGCAGATCTGGTCGTTTAACTGATCGGTATTGTAGAGGTATTGTTCTTTGGGTGTGTATTGGGCATAACC
>JAEVYV010000274.1 GCA_023392575.1 Bacteroidota bacterium
AGGTAATACCGGCCACTCCCACCACCGAAAATGGAATAGACCCAGGCCCCCGGGATTGCTGCACCGGCCGGAATTTTAAAAAACCATCCAGTTCTTTTTTGTAGGCGCTGCGGCCAATGCCCACAGAAAGGTTGTTGGTGAGGCCGTAATCCAGGCCCAAGCGAATGGTGGCGGGCCCGTCCAGGCCAAAAAACTCGTAAAACCCGCCATTGATCTTTCCAAAACGGTGCAGCACCCGAAAATCCAACACGCCGGACTTGAGCATTTCCATGCTGTGCGACATAATGACCCGGGAGGATTTAAAAGCCGCGTCTACATATTCTTTTTTCGCAGTGTCCGGTCCCAACAGCTTTAATAGATCACTGTCCTGTGCATAGCTTTGGGCTGAGGCCAGCATCAGCCAAAGCAGGAGTGCGGTTGGTTTGTGTTTCATGATGTTTTTATTTAAGTAGTTCTAACCTGCAATCCACCGTGACTTTGATTGTGTTGGAAACTTTATCTTTTACCACGGCAGGGATTTTTATTTTGTAGTCGGAAGCCAGGACCGTAAACACGGAGCTGGCATCGATTGTGCCGCTGTTGATCTTTAGGGTGCCGGTGGTGTTGAGGTCTTTGGTCACGCCGTGGATGGTAAGCTTGCCGCTCACCTGAACCGGATAGGTGCCGTCCTTGGCATAATCAATGCCTGCATTATTGGAGATGCTTCCCTTGAACTCGGCCTTCGGGTATTGATCGCTTTCCACATAGTTTTCGTTAAAATGTTCCTGCATCAGTGCTTTGGGAAATTCAAAGCCCTTCATGAGTACCGAAAATTGCAGGGCGCCGGTTTGGGTATCCAGTATGGCCGCTACGGTTTTGTTCCGGGCCTCAATGTCCTCCAAAGGCGCTTTGGAAAAGAATTCTATCTTGCCCGTTTTGGTAAAATACTTGCTCTGCGCCTGTGCGGCAAGGCCGCAAAAAAGAAGCGCCGCTATCATCCAGTTTTTCTTCAACATTGGTTTTTGTTTAATTAGAGTATGATTCATTTTTGTTTTCCAGTACACCGCGGTTTAAAATCACATCGGTGCCAAACAGGTCTTCGGTGCGGCCCCCGGTACACATGCCTTTGATGGTTAGGCGGTCGCCTTCTTTAATGGCCGCGTACTCCCGGACATAAGCGGAGTCCATGCTGCACTGCACCGACGACATTTGCCCCGCCTCACCCAGGGCAATGACTATGGGGTTGCCATCCTTGTCGATGCTTTTGACATTGCCCGAAACAGCGATCACCTTGTCAATGTATTTTTTGTTGAACGCAGCGGAATCTTTTTCAAAAGATGCGACCAGGCTGGTGGAAGTAGTGGCGTAGGCGGCCCGGACTTTCTTGAGATCTTTATTGGTCCGGCTGTATTCGTTATACGCATAAAAACCGCCGGCTGCAAGTACTGCAAGGACTGCGAAAAGAATGATTTTTTTCATTGGTGGAGCTTTTGACATCAATTAGTTGTTGGTAACCAAAACTATTCAACGCTTGACACAATTAAAGATTTTGATGGTCCATTCTCTAAAAATTAATTATTCGGCGCTCCGGCGTCGAGCCAGGCTTTTATTTTTTCCAGGTCGCAGGAGCTTATCTTTCCTCCGTTCTGCGGCATGGGAAAGTAGCCGGGAGCGTGATTTAGAGCGCCGTAAAGCCGCGATTCCTTTGCTTTTACACCGTTATAGTCGGTTAGGGTAAAGCCCGAAAGCGGATTGGCGCCCCCGTGGCAACCCTCTGCCAGACAGCCATAGGAGCGGATGATGCCCGTGACGGTCGAGGAATACGTGACATTGGCCGTGCTGCAGCTGGTGTTTGATTCCACATCGTAGCGGCAGCCAGCCACTGCGCAAAGCAGAACAAAAACGGCGACGATAAATCTCCCTGCTTTCATAATAAATAATTTATTGCTACTGCAGTACTTAAGACCGTTACTAAATAAAAAATACCACAGCGTTGTGGTATTTTAAATACGAGCAAGTTTGCAAAATAGTTGCCTGACTGCTTAGCGTACGCCTGATCCGTTTATGGTCAATGCATCGGGGTTGACGAGGATAAGTTTTCCGTCGGGTTGTTCGGCCGTTAAGATCATGCCCTGGCTTTCAATACCCCGCATCTTGCGCGGTGCCAGGTTGGCCACCACAATCACCTGTTTGTTGACCAGGGTTTCGGGGGCAAAATGCTGGGCAATGCCGGAAACAATGGTCCGGCTCTCAAAGCCCAGATCTACCCGGAGTTTTAAAAGCTTATCGGCTTTTTCTACTTTTTCCGCCGAAGTAATGGTGGCGATCCGAAGGTCCAGCTTGGCAAAATCATCGTAAACAATTTCCGGTTTCAAGCCCTCCGTTTCCGGCTGGCCTTGTTCGCCAGGAATATTCTCTTTGGCTGTTGGCTGATTGCTGGTGGCTGCTTGCTGATTTTCCATTTTCGATTTTTCCAGACCTTTTTTTAATTTGTCAATTTGGTATTGTACTTCGGTGTCTTCAATTTTTCGAAACAGCAATTCCGGCGCTCTTAACGAATAGCCAACGCTGAGCAGCTTGGTGGTTCCGGCGTTTTCCCAGTCCAGCATTTTTTCCACCACTTTCATCAGGTGGCACATTTTCCGGGCGGTGTTGGGTAAAAACGGATTGATGTAAATCGCCAGGTTGGCGCAAAGCTGCAGGCAAAGGTGCAGGCAGTTGTCAATTTGCGCCTGCATTTCCGGCACCACCACACCTTCGCTGTTGGTTTGTTTGGCCTTGATCCAGGGCTCTTTTTCCTGCATGTATTTATTGCCTTTGCGGGCCAGGTCTATCACTTCAAACAAGGCATCGCGGAATTTATATTCTTCCAGCAGCGTTTCAATCCGGGTTTTGGATTGCTGAATTTCGGCAATCAGTTCCTTGTCTTTCGCATCGGCAATGTCGTTGTGAAATTTGGGAACCTTCCCGCCGGTCAGTTTGTGCATCAGCACAAACGTGCGGTTGACGAAATTGGCAAACACGGCTACCAGTTCGCCGTTCACCGCGTCCTGAAACCCTTTCCAGGTAAATTCGCTGTCCTTGGTTTCCGGCAAAATGGTGGTTAAATAATACCGCAGGGCATCGGCCATTTGCGGACCGCCGTTTTCTTTTTTAATGAAATCATCAATATAATCCTGCATGTCCAGCTTCCAGTTGCGGCTGGTGCTCATTTTGTCGCCTTCCAGGTTCATAAACTCGTTGGCCGGTACATTGTCCGGAATAACATACTCATGCAGCTTCAACATCACCGGAAAAATGATGCAGTGAAAAACAATATTGTCCTTACCGATGAAATGCACCAGTTTGGTGTCCTTGTCCTGCCAGTAGGGCTTCCAGTCGTTGCCCGTGTTCAGGGCCCATTGCTTGGTGGCGCTGATGTAGCCAATGGGGGCATCAAACCACACGTATAATACCTTTCCTTCGGCATTGGGCAGCGGAACCTTTACGCCCCAATCCAGATCGCGGGTGACCGCCCGGGGTTGCAGGCCGGCATCGATCCAGCTTTTGCACTGCCCCAGCACATTGGGCTTCCAGTCGTTTTGGTGTTCGTTCAAAATCCAGTTGCGCAGCCAGGCTTCGTGTTTGTCCAAAGGAAGATACCAGTGTTTGGTTTTTCTTTTTACCGGCGGCTGGCCGCTTAGGGTGCTTACCGGGTTGATCAATTCATCGGGACTTAAGGACGTGCCGCATTTTTCGCACTGATCGCCATAGGCGCCTTCAAAACCACAGTTGGGGCAGGTGCCTTTTATATAACGGTCGGCCAAAAAGGTTTGGGCTTCTTCGTCGTAGTACTGTTCGCTTTCTTTTACTTCCAGTTCGCCGCGGTCGTTCAGGTAGGTAAAAAACTCCTGCGTGGTTTCGTGGTGAATGGGGTTGGAGGTGCGGTCGTAGATGTCGAAAGAAATGGAGAGGTCAGCAAAGTTTTGTTTTATGATGCCATGGTATTTGTCAATGATGGCCTGCGGGGTCGTGCCTTCCTTCATGGCCTGAATGGGAATGGCTGTGCCGTGTTCGTCGCTTCCGCAAACAAAAAGCACGTCTCTTTTTTGAGCTCTTAAATAGCGAACATAAATGTCGGCAGGTATATAAGCGCCGGCAAGGTGGCCAATGTGCTTTTGCCCGTTGGCATAAGGCAGGGCCGAGGTGATCAGATATCGTTTCGGTGTCGTTTTCATTCAAATTATTTTGTTGGTTGGCGGTTGTACTACTTTGGCCCGTTTATCGGCCTTCTTTGCAAGGCCCTTAATGCCCGAGCCATTCTGTTGACCCTTATTCAGGTGTACAAGAGTGCGACGCAACGAATGCTTAACTGTAGTACCACAGCCGGCTACACAATTCGTGCAGCTGTTTAAAGAACAGGCAAATCAATAAGAACAGTGAAATGCTCTTTATTCTTATTGCTGCAGGGACAAAAATACCGCAAACCGGCCAACTGCTTTTTATTTGGATAAACAAGAAGTATTTTGCGGGTAGAAATACCGATATGATTAAAATTCCTCCCTATTTGAAAAAAGGCGACCGGATTGGGA
>JAEVYV010000339.1 GCA_023392575.1 Bacteroidota bacterium
GCTATAGCCTAACACTACAGCCAAAGCCACCGGTGAGAGAAAAAAGCAAATGCGATTGATGAAAAAAGTGGTGGCAATAAATAAAATGCAATTAATAATGGTAAATAAGAGTGCGTTTTTGGGGGTGATGATGCCTTTGGGTATTTCCCTGATGGCTGTTCTTGGATTGAGGGCATCCCACTTGCGATCGAGATAGCGGTTGAACGCCATGGCGGCACTGCGGGCTGTAATCATGCAAATAAGCACAAGAAAAAACTTGTATAAAAAAACTCCCGCGTCTAATTGATAAAGTACTCCTCCGGGCTTGTCTATAGTTTGATTTAAATCCCATTGACCTACACCATGCTCTACTGTAACAAATAAGTTTGGGAAAGCCATAACGCCTGATTTCAGCCCCAAAAAAAATCCAATCAACGCAAACGGCATGGCGAAGATGGTGTGTGAAAATTTCACCAGCGAGAGATAGTTCTTAATCTTAATCATAGTACTTCACGCAAATCCCGAAGTTTCGCGACGCAAAGAAAGCAAAGCCCTGGTAAATTTCCACCTAATCCTTAAAATCGGCCCCAATCTTGGCTCTGACCAGTTCCCACAGCACCACTCCCGCTGCCACCGATACATTCAGCGAATGCTTCATGCCCAGTTGCGGAATTTCAATGCAGCCATCACACTGTTCAATGGTACTCTGCTCCACTCCCGTCACTTCGTTTCCAAAAATCACCGCCACTTTCTGATCCGGCTGAGAGAACTGATTTAATGGAATGCTATTCTGCGCCTGCTCTACAGCATAAATCGTATAGCCGTGACTTTTCAGTTCTTCCATGGCTTCGTGAACATTCTTAAAATGCTTCCAGTGCACGGTTTCATCGGCGCCTAAAGCGGTTTTTTTAATTTCCTTGTGGGGCGGACACGCCGTGTAGCCACAGATGTAAATGGCTTCCAGCAAAAAAGCGTCGGCCGTTCGAAACATACTGCCTACATTGTAAGCGCTGCGGATATTTTCCAGCACTACCACAACCGGCATCTTGTCCGATTGTTTAAACTCCTCCACCGATTTGCGGTTTAGTTCCTCCATCGAAAGCTTGCGCATCAGTTCTTTTTGGCTGCAAAAGTAAAAGGCATTGGATTAACGTGGATAAAAACTAAGCGGGGTTACAACAGCTACCTCTATTTTTGCCCTTACCGCTATGAGCAAGCAAAAGACAACCGAGACACCGCTGATGCAGCAACACAAGGCCATCAAGGCCAAATATCCCGATGCGGTGCTCCTGTTTCGTGTAGGAGATTTTTATGAAACCTTTGGCCCCGACGCCATCATTGCATCGCAGGTGCTGGGCATTACCCTGACCAAAAGAAACAACGGCGCCGCGGCCGACAACGAACTGGCGGGCTTTCCGCACCATGCACTGGATACCTATTTACACAAACTGGTCAAAGCCGGTTACCGGGTGGCCATATGCGACCAACTGGAAGATCCCAAGACCGTTAAAGGCATTGTAAAACGGGGCGTGACGGAAATGGTTACTCCCGGCACAGCCACCAATGATAAACTACTTGACTTAAGCTCCAACAATTTTTTGGCAGCCCTACACATAGCCGGAGAAAAATACGGATTGGCCTTTCTGGACATATCCACCGGTGAGTTTTTTGTAGCCGAAGGCGATAAAGAATACAGCGATAAATTACTCAGCGGCTTTAAGCCTGCGGAAATTATTTTTCAGCGCCATCACCAAAAAAAGTTCAAAGAAGAATTTGGCTCCCGGTACTATACCTATACATTGGATGAATGGATCTTTCAACAGCATTATGCCGAAGAAAGCCTGCTGAAGCATTTTGACACCCACTCCTTAAAAGGCTTTGGCGTAGAAGGCCTCACCCATGCCCTGGTGGCCGCAGGCGCCGTGCTGCACTACCTGAAAGAAACCGAACACCCCAACCTGCAGCACATTACTTCGCTTCAGCGCATTGAGCAAAACGATTACCTGTGGATGGATAAGTTTACCATCCGCAACCTGGAGCTGCTACACAGCAATGCCGAAAACGGAAACACCTTACTGAAGGTGCTGGACAACACCTGCACGCCTATGGGTGCCCGCCTTTTGAAGCGGTGGATTGTGTTCCCTTTGAAAGACCTTCAAAAGATCAACGAGCGGCTGGATGTGGTAGAACATCTGATCCTGAATGCGGATCTGCGAAACAAGCTGTTGCACGCCATGCGCCAGTGCGGCGATATGGAACGACTGGTGTCTAAAATTCCGCTGAAAAAGATCAATCCCAGAGAGTTGCTGCAACTGGCCAGGGCCCTGCGCCAAATTGATGTGGTAAAAGAGCTGTGCACCAAAGCTGAAAATACTTATCTGCAGCGGCTGGCCGATGCCCTGAATCCCTGCCACTACATTGCCGATAAGATTTTAAAGGAGATCATGGAAAACCCGCCGGCCCTGGCTGCGAAAGGCGGCTTTATCAACAAACAAATCCATCCGCAGCTCGATGAACTCCGGAGTATCGCCCATAACGGCAAGGAATATTTACTGCAACTTCAGCAAAAGGAAGCCGAACGCACCGGCATTTCTTCTTTGAAGATCGGCTACAACAATGTATTTGGTTATTACCTTGAAGTAACCAACTCGCATAAGAACAAGGTGCCGCCGGAATGGACCCGCAAGCAAACCCTTGCCAACGCCGAACGCTACATTACTCCCGAGTTAAAAGACTATGAGGAAAAGATCACCGGCGCCGAAGAAAAGATCCTGCAACTGGAATTGCAGTTGTTTGATGCGCTGATCAACGAACTGATGGATTTTCTCTCATCCATTCAAATCAATGCACAGATCGTGGCGACGCTGGATTGCCTCACCTGCTTTGCACACAATTCCCTTCAATTCAACTATAAAAAACCACAGTTGCATGAAGGTGATGAATTGCGCATCACAAACGGCCGCCACCCGGTAATTGAAAGAACCCTGCCGCCATCGGAGCCTTATATTGGCAACGACGTGTGGTTTAACAAAAAAGATCAGCAGATCATTATCCTCACGGGTCCGAACATGAGCGGTAAGTCGGCCCTGCTGCGGCAAACCGGCCTCATTACCCTTATGGCGCACATGGGCAGCTTTGTGCCGGCGGATGAAGCCCTGATTTCGTTAACCGACAAGATCTTTACCCGCGTGGGTGCATCGGACAACCTGAGTGCCGGCGAGTCAACTTTTATGGTGGAGATGAACGAAACGGCTTCTATCATCAACAACATCAGCGATCGCTGCCTGATCCTGCTGGATGAAATAGGACGGGGCACTTCTACCTACGACGGCATTTCCATTGCCTGGAGCATTGCCGAATACCTGCACCGTTCGCCCCATCAGCCCAAAACCTTTTTTGCCACGCACTACCACGAGTTGAATGAGCTGGAGAACAAACTGCCGGGGGTAAAAAACTACCACGTTACCAATAAAGAGATCGGCAATAAAATTATTTTCCTGCGCAAACTGGCCCCTGGCGGCAGCACCCACAGCTTTGGTATTCATGTGGCCCGCATGGCCGGCATGCCCCCCGACCTCATTGAAAGGGCCAAGGATGTATTGAAGCAACTGGAAAGCAAGCATGTGGACGAACGGATGGAGAACGTAAAAGGACTCTCTGCCCCCAAAGTGCAGTTAAGCATTTTTGATGCACATACCCAAACCTTTGAGTCCATTCGGAAAATGCTTGACGGCATCGACATCAACCGGCTTACCCCCGTGGAGGCTTTGCTGAAGCTAAACGAGATAAAGGGATTGCTGAAATAGCGCCTTTAAGAGGAACTATTTCAGCTCCTGGCTGGTAAATGCCAGGGGCAATAATCTACTGGCACTGTCAATCACATAAACAGGTCCGCTCATGCCACCCAGGATCAGTTGCACCGGATGGTTGACGCGGCTTTCAAACTCCTGCAGGGATTGCCGGCAAATACCGCAGGGCGAAATGGGATGATCGCTGGTCAGGTGTTCGCTTTTATAACTGATGGCAATGGTTTCAATGGGAATTTTTGGAAACAGAGAAGATGCCGAAGCCAAGAGCACCCTTTCTGCACAAAGACCTACGGGGAAAGAAGCGTTCTCCTGATTGCTGCCGGCCACAATTTCGCCATTGGCCATTTTGGCCACAGCTCCCACCTGAAACCTGGAATAAGGCGCATAAGCCTGCCCGGTAACTTCCCGGGCTTCGTTCAACAGCCATTGTTGTTCTTCCGGCAACTCGTCAATGTCGTTGTAAACGGTGTACGTAAATTCAAACTTGTTTTCCTTCATAGAAATCTGTTAGAGACAAAAATGCCCTTCAGTTTTTGCTGAGGGGCATTCTAAGATAAGGTTATTTTACGGTTTTAAGCAACCTGCCCCAACGGGGGCCGTTCTCCCAGCTAAACCAAATCAGCCAGGCCTTGCCCACCACCCGGTCTTCGGGTACAAACCCCCAGTAACGGGAGTCCTGCGAGCCCTGGCGGTTGTCACCCATCATCCAGTAATAATCCATTTTAAAAGTATAGGAATTTACCGGCTGGCCATTTAAGAAGAACTTTCCATCTTTCATCTCAAAATCATTGTGCTCGTAAACACGAATGGCTCTTTCATACAAGGGATAGTTTTCTGGCGTCAATGGCAGGGTTGCGCCCTTTTTGGGAATCCAGATTGGTCCAAAATTGTCTCTGGTCCAGTCGTGCTTTCCATCGTAGGGAAACACGGGGCCGCCACCACCCTGAAAGTTGGGTGTGGGAACCACCTGCCGGACCAGCCCGCTTTTCAGGAGCTCATTTTTTGCTTTTTCCGTAAGGGCCATGTAATACACGTTGGGTTGGTCGCCTTGCATGAACTCGCCTTTTTCCACGTCTACGTTATATTGCTCCTTCATTACCTCGGCATCCAGAGTCTGGCCGTTGGTGATCACGGTATAATTGATCAGGGACATGGGCGGATTGGGCTCTTCTTTGCCGTTGAAGTACACTACATTGTTTCTTACTTCCAGGGTATCGCCGGCCACGCCCACACAACGTTTGATGTAGTTGTCGGTTTTATCGGGCGGATGCACCGCAATCGGGTATTGATCCTGATTAGAAAGGATAAAGTTGCGGCCTACATTGGGGTCGCCTTTAAATTCCATGCTTCTGATCACATCGTAATAAGGCTGTGCCGATTGAAAATTGGGCAGATTGATCACGGTATCGCCTGCAGGAAAATTAAATACCACCACATCGCCTCTTTTCACCGGCGATGCCCACCAGCGGATGTAGGGAAGCTTGATGGCTTCGCTGTACGATTTTTTATTGGTGCCGGGGATGTAATTGTGCACAAACGGAATGGAAAGCGGCGTGTTGGGAATGCGGGGCCCGTAGCTGAATTTGCTCACAAAAAGAAAATCATTGATCAGCAAGGTCTTTTCCATGGAGCCCGAAGGAATGGTATAGGCCTCAAAAACAAAAGTGCGTATAAGGGTGGCCGCAACGATGGCAAAAATGGCTGCATCCACCCATTCCCGCCATGCCGGTTTTTTATAGTGCTTAGCGCCTTCGGGACCGATGTAACGAACCTTGCTGCTATAGCCCAGGTAAGGAAAATAAAAGGGGGCCAGCAAGGCCGCCAGGGTATGTTCCCAAAAGCCGAACCGACCGTAGAGCTTTACAAACTCAATAAAAATACCTGGGGTGATAAACCAGCCTACCACCGGAATAAATTGCCAGAAAACCCAGTGTTTGGGCCGTTTGGCCAACTCCTGCATCACCCATGTATTGTAAAACGGCACAAATGCTTTCCAAGGGGCAACTCCGGCCTTTTGAAACATTTTAGCAGCGCCAAAGGATGGAAGAAATACAATCAGTACGGAAATGAGATAAACAATAAAAAGATGATAAGCAGGCATTCTTTTCTTTTTAAACCAAACAAATGTATTATTTAAAAAATGTTGCAGCCGCCAATGTAAGCAAAGTTTTTGCTAAAGTGTGTAATTGCAAAAACGCTTTTTTGCTTTGGCAAGTAAAAGTCTGTAAAAGATGGCACACGTCCGGCTTTGTATTTGTTGAAGGCCAACGGGCTCCTTTTGCACGTAACCTGAATTTGTGCCCGCCTGCTCGTTTCCCTGCCCGGCCGTAATTGGCTAGCGATCAGGCCATTGCTTGCAGGCTTTGTCAGGGCAGCACGTGAGACGGCAGACGAGTGGCCCAGAGCATAAATTCATTCCGCATACCGCAGTTGCGGAATGAATTTTAGAGATTTGCTTCTAAAGAGGGTAATCAACCGAATGTAAAGGAAGATCTGAGCCTCCGACGTTGAGCTACTTCGAAACGTAGCTCGTTACATCTTCGCTGGTAATGCTTTTGCCGGAAAGAATGACCAATCTTTCCACCACATTGCGCAGCTCCCGGATATTTCCTGTCCAGTTGTATTCCTGCAGAAGCTTCAGAGCATCGTCCGAAATCATTTTCCGGGCAACTCCATAATCTTCGCAAATATCATCGAGGAAGGTTTCTACCAATAGTGGAATATCGTCTCTTCGTTCATTCAGTGAGGGAACATGAATAACGATAACGCTTAAACGATGATAAAGATCGAGGCGGAAGTTCTTTGCCTCCACTTCCTTCATCAGGTCTTTGTTGGTGGCCGCAATCACCCGAACGTCAACATTAATGTCTTTATCGGCTCCAACCCTGGTTATCTTTCCCTCCTGCAATGCCCGCAGCACCTTGGCTTGCGCATTCAGGCTCATGTCGCCAATTTCGTCCAGAAACAAAGTGCCTCCATTGGCCTGTTCAAACTTGCCGATGCGCTGTTTAATGGCCGACGTAAAAGAACCTTTTTCGTGACCAAATAATTCGCTTTCGATCAGTTCGCTGGGAATGGCGGCGCAGTTTACTTCCACCAAGGCATTGCCGGCGCGGTTGCTTTTCTCGTGCAGCCAGCGGGCCACTAGTTCCTTCCCTACTCCGTTCTCGCCGGTAATCAAAACCCGTGCTTCTGTGGGCGCCACTTTTTCAATGGTTTCCTTAATTTTTTTGATGGGTTCTGATTGCCCGATCATCTCCTGCACCTTGAAGGCTTTCCGCTTCAGGGTTTTGGTTTCATGTACCAGCGTGTTCCGCTCCATGGCGTTGCGAATGGTAATGAGCAACCGGTTCAGGTCGGGTGGTTTTTGAATAAAATCGTACGCCCCTTTTTTTACGGCCTCTACTGCGGTTTCAATATTGCCGTGGCCGGAGATCATGATAACCGGCACATCCGGGTTGATTTCCACAGCCCGCTGCAAAAAATCAATTCCGTCAATTTTGGGCATCTTAATATCGCACAAAACAGCATCATAGGTTTTTTCCTTAAACTTTTTCAGGCCCTCTTCGCCATCGGCAGCCTCCTCTATTTTGTAACCTTCAAAAGAAAGTATTTCGGTGAGGGTTTTCCTAATTGCTTTTTCATCATCAATGATCAGAATCGTAGGCATACATTTTATTAAGTTGGCAAAGTAAACGAAATCGTAACAATTACGGGGAGGGCAAGGTGCAGAAAAAGAAAAGGCCGGATAGAAATCCAGCCTCGTGTAAAATCCAATATCCTATGAAAAACCGAGACAAAGATGTGGGCAGAAAACGGAATTTCAAAACTTATTTTAAAATATTTTTTTGAGAATAACCAGATTGAAAATGAATGCGTTGCAGGCTCGCTGCCGGATGGGGAAAACTCTACAACTTGGGGAAGGTTGTCCGCAAAGTGCGACAAAAACAGACGTGAGGGGGAGAATTAAAAAGGTTGGCAGGGAAAATAAATTCTATCCACCGGCCAACCTTTTCGCTTTTATTTCTTCAGGTACATTACTTCTTTAACCAGCTTCACCGTACGGGGCACATCGGGCAAAGCGGCTGCTACCAGGTTGGGCGCATAGTGCAGCGGTGCATCGGCAGCTGTAATGCGGCGGATGGGTGCATCCAAATAATCAAACCCCTCTTTTTGTATGCGGTACGTGATCTCGGAAGACACCGACGCAAAGGGCCATTGTTCTTCTACAATCACCAGGCGGTTGGTTTTCTTTACACTCTCCAAAATGGTCATCCAGTCCAACGGGCGGATGGTTCTCAGGTCGATGACTTCGGCGCTGATGCCTTCTTTTTCCAGTTCCGCGGCTGCACCCAAAGCTACTTTCATCATTTTGTTGAAAGAAACGATGGTCACGTCACGCCCCTGGCGTTTTACATCGGCCTTTCCCAGCGGGATATAATATTCTTCGTCCGGAATTTCGCTTTTGTCGCCGTACATCACTTCGCTTTCCATAAAGATCACGGGATCTTCTTCATAACGAATGGCCTGCTTCAACAAACCCTTGGCATCGTATCCATTG
The DNA here is from genome assembly GCA_023392575.1 of Bacteroidota bacterium. GTDB lineage: Bacteria > Bacteroidota > Bacteroidia > Chitinophagales > Chitinophagaceae > Flavisolibacter. The sequence goes on from JAEVYV010000339.1 coordinate 8,350, forward strand.
CTTACCGAAACCACTTTAAGTCCGGGGATGTTGGCATACAATGCCTCAAAAGCCGTAGAGTGCTGGGCGCCCAACTGGCCTGCAGATGCATTGGGCCCGCGAAAAACAATCGGACAAGTGATTTGCCCGCCGCTCATAGCCAGCATTTTGGAAGCGGTGTTTAAAATCTGGTCCAGGGCCAGTACGGCAAAGTTCCAGGTCATAAATTCTACAATGGGGCGCAAACCGTTTTGTGCAGCGCCAACGCCTACAGCCGCAAAACCCAGTTCGGAAATGGGCGTATCGATGATCCGGCGGGGGCCAAACTCGGCCAGCATACCCTGGCTTACTTTATAGGCACCGTTGTAT
>JAEVYV010000392.1 GCA_023392575.1 Bacteroidota bacterium
GCTGTGAATTACAATTGAGGATTTGTGGATAAACCAGTTTGTTGATACAATCCAAAAAATAAAATATTTAATTATCCCCGAATTCACTGCCCTAATAGTAATAGGTTTATTTATAAAAATAAGAATACTATATATTATTATATGGATACCGAAATGTTGATTACGCAAAACGAATTGGAAGAAAAAGGTTTTCTGGATGTGGACATTGATCCCTCGCTGGACCTCTTTGCCGAGATCGAAAGATTGAAGAAAGAAAAGAACGCCATCATTCTGGCGCACCTGTACCAGGAACCCGACATCCAGGACATAGCCGATTATATTGGCGACTCCCTCGGTCTCGCTCAGCAGGCCGCAAAGACCGATGCTGACATGATCGTGTTTGCCGGGGTACACTTTATGGCTGAAGGCGCCAAGATCCTGAATCCGTCTAAAAAGGTGGTTATACCCGATTTGAAGGCCGGGTGTTCGTTAAGTGAGAGCTGTCCGCCGCCGCTTTTCAAAAAATTCAGGGAGCAGCACCCCGATCATATTGTGATCTCATACATCAACTGCAGTGCCGGCATTAAAGCGCTGAGCGATATCATTTGTACCTCCTCCAACGCCAAAGCTATTGTGGATAGCTTGCCAAAAGATCAGAAGATCATTTTTGCACCGGACAAAAACCTGGGCGCCTGGGTAAACAAGGTAACCGGCCGCGATATGCTGCTGTGGAACGGCGCCTGCATGGTGCATGAAATTTTCAGTTTGCAAAAAATTACCAAACTAAAGGTGCGTCATCCCAATGCCAAAGTAATTGCCCACCCCGAGTGTGAAGAACCGGTGTTGCGCATTGCCGATTTTATTGGCTCGACCACGCAGTTGCTGGCGTACACCAGAAACACACCACACACCGAATTTATTGTAGCTACCGAAGCCGGCATTTTGCACCAGATGCAAAAGCAGGCGCCGGGTAAAACTTTTATTCCGGCACCACCGGATAACAACTGCGCTTGCAATGATTGTCCACACATGAAACGCAATACGCTGGAAAAAGTGTATTTGTGCATGCAATACGAGCAACCCGAAATTATTATGGACGAAGAATTAAGAGTGCAGGCCAAAAAAAGTCTGGACCGGATGCTGGAGATCAGTGCACAGCTGGGATTGTAAAAAGATTTTGATTGAACTTGTTGAAGCCTCACGGGATGTGGGGCTTTTTTGTTTTTGTACCAAAAGGCAGTATTACTATGAAGCTTTTGTTGCGTCGCACTCTTGTACGTTCGGTAATACTACTGAGCAAGGTTGAAACTGATATTCGTGTACAATCTTTTTTAAACGGATATACTTTCCATGTAAGTTTCGTCAATGCCTCTCATGGTAGTTGTATTTGTGCAATTGAGTGGCGATATTAGCGCTAATATAACTTTTAGCGGCAATGTTGAGGTCGTCTAAGGATAATAACTTTAAAACAAGTACCATATGAGAAAAAAGTTTTTTACAACTGCAATGATTACAGTAATGACTTTAGCAGGAAATTTTTCATTTGCGCAGGAAGACACGGAAGGTTGCAAAGACCACCCGTTGGTAAACAGGATGCCAGGTTTTTATTTGAGCAAGTGTGAGGAAAGCTATAATGAAGCTGATATTGTGGTTGGCATTGACAAAACGGAACATGTGGAGGGCACAGTTTATAATTACGAATATTATGTCAACGATGGAGCTAAAATTCCCAGTAGGTTTCAAATATTGAAAAATTATGAAAATGCCATCGTGCAAAATGGAGGTGACAAGATATACTTCAAAAGTAAGGACGCAGGTGATGGGCAAACCGGAGCGACTTTCCGCATGAAAAGTGGAAGTGACCTCTATTGGCTAACGTTCACATATTTCAATGGAAGCGAGTCCCAATGTGATGGGTACTTCATAACTGTAGTAAAGGTTGAGGGAATGAAACAAGAGATTACCGCCAACGAAATGTTTGAAAAAATAAATTCAGGCAATTCGATTTCTCTTTATATTAATTTTGAAACAGGAAAGTCGTCTATTAAAAGTGAATCACAAAACATTGTTGATGAACTTTACACAATGCTGAAAAGCAATCCTGCATTAAAAATCGTCATCGAAGGGCACACCGACAATGTTGGCAACAAAACTTCAAACCAAACACTTTCGGAGCAACGTTCAGCAAGTGTTAAAACGGCATTGGTGAACAAAGGAATAGTAGCCGACAGAATTAAGAACACAGGTTACGGACAGGACAAACCTGTTGCTGACAACACAACAGAAGAAGGTAAAGCGAAAAACAGACGGGTTGAGATTAAGAAGCAATAAGAACACAGGCCGCTAACATCGGTGGCTGTTGCACAATTCAGCTCCTGCTCAATAGAATAATTGAGCAGGAGCTAACAATCGGCTATTTGTTATAGAAGTTTCGACGACCTCCTATATTCAAGTCTTAGCCGAAGTTTTTAATATCCGAATTGAAGCCGGGCCCTATCAGTTGCCTGTAATTCTTTACTCTCCTTTTAATGTTAACAATATGAGTGAGAAAATCCATGGCCAGAATCAAAGACGATCTGCAGTAATGCAGCTTATGCTATTTTTTCTCTCATTTTTCTTTGTTGGGTTCTTTGTTACATGGCTTTTTGATTTTTTATTGTTGGATAAAACGAATTCTTTGAAATACTACGTTTTTAATGCTACTACCCTATCCCTATTACTCACTACAGTTTTTAAATGGACTACAATTAAAACCCTGATAAGAAAAAAGAAGCACCAGGAGAATTAATAAGACCATAAATTTTAGGTTTGAAAGAACTGGGCGAAAGAGAGTTTATCCTGAGTGTTATCTCAAACGACGGAACTAAATCAATCTACCTTGTAGGGAACGACACTGATTAATTTCTAAAACTATTTCTTAACTTACTACTACTGTTAAGTAATGGTTCATGAAAAAACTAATTCTATATCTCTCGTTATTTTTCTCCACCCTGAATGTGACAATTGCTCAAACCAAAAACATTGAAAGTTCTCTTGTTTTACTGGACATTCATTCTGGAGAAGAAAAAATCATTCTGCAGGAAAAACGACATTTTGAAGCGCCCAATTGGTCAAGAGATGGAAAGTATCTGGTGATCAACTCCAATGGTTTGCTGGAAAAAATTTCTATCGATGGAGAAAAGCTGGGCACCATCAATACCAGTTTTGCCAACCGTTGTAATAACGATCATGGATTTAGTTTTGATGGCAAAACACTTATCATCAGCCATAATGATACGGGTGCGGCTAAAGGAAATAATTCAAGAATTTTTGTGTTGCCCGCAGAAGGTGGAACACCCAAACTGGTTACAGAAAAACATCCAAGCTACTGGCATGGCATTAGTCCGGATGGGCAAACGCTGGTGTACTGCGCTATGCGGAATAACAACTATGATGTGTATAAGATCAGCATCAATGGAGGAGAAGAGGTCCGGCTTACAGATGCCGAAGGTTTGGACGACGGGCCGGAGTACAGCTATGATGGGGAGTGGATCTATTTTAATTCGCACCGCACGGGCCGCATGCACCTTTACCGCATGAAACCCGATGGTACAGCGCAGGAACAATTGACCAATGATGAATTTGATAACTGGTTTGCCCATCCGGCGCCGGATGGTAAAAGCCTTGTGTATATTTCTTACATGGAAGATCAAAAAGGACAACATCCCTTTGGCAAAGAAGTAAGGTTACGGTTACTGGATGTGGAAACAAAAAAGATCAAAGACCTTACACCGGTATTTTATGGAGGACAAGGCAGCTTAAATGTTCCCAGCTGGTCGCCGGATGGAAAGCGCATTGCGTATGTTCGGTACCGGCAGTTATAAATTGTTTGATAACTAAAGAAGTTCTGCCAGCAAGTTCTTTACCTTTTCTTCTATTCTATCTCTTACTCTTCTAAAATCGTCTTCATTCATACTTCGCGGATCGGGAATTTGCCAGTCCACAAATTTTTTTGCCGGCATCCAGGGACAGGCATCGCCGCAACCCATGGTCACCACTACATCAAACGGTGCATAGGCCCTTGCTTCTTCCAGTGATTTTGAATGATGCTTTGTAAGATCGTAACCCAATTCCTTCATGGCGGCAATTGCTTTTGGATTGATGATGCCTGATGGTTTAGAACCTGCACTATAGGCTTGCACGTTGTCGCCATGCATAAGGGCAAAGGCCTGGCTCATCTGGCTGCGGTTGCTGTTTTCAATGCAAACAAAAAGGATCTTTTTTTTCATTTGGTCTAAACTTTTGGTTCTTGCGACGCCACACGGAAAATGCTGGAACTTCAGCCTTTCTTTTTAAGTCTTAACAACAGTCACTTCCAGGTTCGCAACAGGGCTTTTCTGCATAAACGGTAATGCTGTAGATGCCCGGGTTGGATGCTTTCAATTCTTTTAGTTCTTCCTGTGAAATATACTGCAGTAGGATGTCATCAGGAACCACGATCTTTTTTTCTTTCTGCACTGCAAGTTTGGTAAAGCCCGTTCTTTTTATGAGATCTAAATAGGTTTCTTTCTGAATGGCCCCGGACACACAGCCTGCATACATTTCGGCGGCTTGTTTCAATTTTAAAGGAAGTTCTCCGACCAGTACAATATCCGATATGGAGAAGTGGCCTTTTGGTTTTAATACCCGGAAGATCTCTTTAAAAACATTTTCTTTATTGGGTACCAGGTTCAACACACAATTGCTGATGATTACATCTGCCTGGTTGGAAGTAACGGGCATTTTTTCAATATCGCCCTGCCTGAATTCTATATTGTTGAAACCGAGTTTATCCACGTTGGTTCTTGCTTTTTCAATCATGGCCTCACTGAAATCAATGCCAATTACCTTACCGGATTCTCCCACCATCCGGCGTACCACAAAGGCATCGTTACCAGCCCCGCTTCCCAAATCAATAACGGTATCGCCTTCGCTTATATGCGCATATTGGGTAGGCACACCGCAGCCTAGGCCCAGGTCTGCATCCGGATTGTAGCCTTCCAATTTTGTGTAATCATCGGCCATAATCGAATACACTTCATCGCCACAGCAGGAGGCTGTTGCTCCGCAGCAGGAAGACAGGTTTTGTTCCAGGTTTTGGTTGGCGATCTGGCTGTATTTTTCTTTCACCAGTTCTTTTAATTCAGATTCTGTGTTCATGGCGATATATTTTAGAGTTTAACAACAGGCTTTTTCATTTTTGGTTTTGAGATTGAGAAAAAGACTGCCAATGTCATTGCTGAATTTTTCAAAGGCCTTCCAGTTGATGCAATAGCACGAACGGGGACCGTCTATGGTACCCTCAATCAGCCCCGCGGTTTTTAATTCCTTTAAATGTTGTGATACCGTGGATTGTGCCAGGGGCAGCACTTCTACTATATCGCCGCAGATGCATTCATTCTTTTGGGCCAATACTTTTAAAATGGCAATGCGGGCAGGATGGCTGAGGGCTTTGGCAAAGGCGGCCAGTTCCTGCTCTTTTTTTCCAAACTCTTCTTTTTTGTGAAAGGCCATTTGTTTAATCTTATATCGCAAATATACGATTAATAGTTTCTGACAAACAAATTTATTTTAAGGGGCTAAACCTATAAGGTTTTAAAATCCTATAGGTTTGTCAGTCTTTGAACTGCAGCCTCCAGCGTGGTTTCTTTTTTAGAAAAGCAAAAACGCAGCACCTGGTGGTTGGTTTCATTTTGATAAAAAGACGAAACCGGAATGGTGGCCACACCATATTCTTTGGTCAGGCGAATGGCAAATTCTTTTTCGGTTTCATCCGATATGGCGGCATAGGAATAAACCTGGAAATAGCTTCCGAAACTGGGCAAAGCTTTGAATTGGGTTTGCTGCATCAGCGTTTGCAAATAATCTCTTTTTTGCTGCAGAAAAGCGCCCAGATTCAGGTATTTATCTTTTTGTTTCAGGTACTGGGCAAGGGCCACTTGTTTGGGCGAATCGCAGGTAAAACAATTGAACTGGTGTATTTTTCGAAACTCTTGCATCAGATAAGCAGAAGCGATGCAGTAACCCAGTTTCCAGCCCGTGCAGTGGTATACTTTTCCAAAGGAAAAGCAGACCAGGCTTCTTTCCAGCAGGTCGGGGTATTTTAAAATGCTTTGGTGCTCCTTGCCATCAAAGATCAGGTGTTCATACACTTCATCGCTGATGATGATGATTTGGGTGTCTTTAACCAGGCTTCGTAAATGTTCAATATCTTCTTTGCTCAATACACTTCCCGTCGGGTTGTGCGGGGAGTTGATCATGATGGCCCTGGTTTTTTCGGTAATGCGGTTTTTTACCTCGTTCCAGTTGATCTGATACTCGGGAAAAGTTAACTGAATGGTCACGGCTTTGGCGCCATTCAATTCGATGGCCGGAATGTAGGAATCGTAGGCGGGTTCAAATACAATTACTTCATCGCCGGGCTGCAAAATAGTGGTCAGGGCTGTGTATAAAGCATACGTGCCGCCGGGGGTTATGGTGATCTGCGTATCTGCATTGATCGAATTGTTGTATAGATCCTGCACCTTTTCGGCAAGCGCTTCCCGCAGCGGCATATAACCATTCATATGCACATACTGATTGTTTCCGCTTTTCATTGCTTCATTTACTAAAGCAATCAGCTCTTCACTCATTTCATAATCGGGAAAGCCCTGGCCAAGGTTGATAGCCTTATGTTGAACAGCTAAGGAACTCATCACGGTGAATATGGTGGTACCAACACTGGGGAGCTTGGATTGAAGTTGAATGCTTGACAAGTTAAATGGATTGAGTGGTGAAAAATGAAGAGTAAAATTAACGGATGCGGCTTAATTGCTATTGCAGATGTCGTCTTTGTTTTTGAACCACATAGGCATCTAAAAACATAAGTAGCCACATAGGCTTTATTCTATACGGAAATTCTGTGTGCCTGCAATTCTATTGTAGTCGAAGCATTGTACAATAGAATTGCAGAATGCAAAAGTGTGCGATCCGCCTATTGGCGGACGCAGTGCAAGAAAAGCTTAAAAGGAGCACAACTGCCGGCTGCATAATTTATTTTTCAATTATAGCAGTCGCTTCAATCTCTATTAGGTGCTCCGGAGAAATTAATCCTTTGACTTCGATCATGCTGGTGCAGGGCCGGATGTTTTGGAAAACCTCTCCGTGAGCCCGTCCGTATTCCTGCCATTGCGAAATGTCGGTGACAAACATTCTGGTTCGCACCACATCCTTTAATTCGGCGCCGGCTTGTTTTAAAACGGCTTCAATTTTTTGAAGAATGAATTTGGTTTGCAGGTAGGCACTGCCCGCACCCATCAAAACATTGTTTTCGTCTACTGCTACGGTGCCGGTTACCTCAATCACGTTTCCCACCTTTACCGCACGGCTATAGCCAACAATATCTTCCCACCTGGCGCCGGAGGAATAATTAATTCTGGTGCTGGACATATTTAATGGAAATGTTTTCGGGTTTGATGAGCGGCTGACAATGAAAGCGCAAAAGCACCTGGGCCAAGGTCACCACATCTTTTTGACAGTATTCCACAATGCGGCCCAGATCTTTTTCCACCCAGTACACAGAATTCACCATGCTTCCGTCAATGTCGTCTTTGGGCGAAGGAATGCCCAATACTTTGGCCAACAGCTTTAAAGAAGTGAAACTTTTATAGTCGCCAAACTTCCACATTTCCATCGTATCCAAATGACGGATCTCCCAGGGCTTGCGGCCGGCTATTTTTAAGGCTTCAGGAATATCCAGGCCATTGATGATCATGCGGCGGCAGATGTAGGGGTAGTCAAACTCCTTTCCGTTGTGGGCACACAAAAACTTTTCCGAATCGCCGCTCCACTTTTGCAGCATGTCGGCAAATTCGGAAAGCAATTTTTTTTCATCGTGGCCGTGATAAGATTTGACGACGAGTTTTTTGTTTTCCCCGTTTCCCTGAATGCAGCCGCAGGAAATGCAGATGATCTTTCCAAACTCGGCATAGATGCTGGCCCTAGGGTAAGCGGATTCGCTGGTTTCTTCTTCGCGGCCGCGGTTGATGATGCCGGCCTTCAGATCCCAAAGCTCTTTCCAGTCTTCGGGTAAGTGGTTGTAGGTTTCAAATTGCGAAACCGTTTCTATGTCGAGAAAAAGTATGTTGTTGAAATTCATAGCACGATTTTAATGTGATTAGCTGGTTTGACGACGAAGTGCGATCCGCCTACAATCGGACGCAGCGCAACGAAACATCAACGTAGTCCTTCTGCAGGGTTCACATCATATACCTAAATTGTAAAGAACGAACCCGGTTAACCGGTAGCGCATTATAAAAACTTTTCTCCTTTATTGCGCTTCACTTCGGCCACGTAATTTTTGATCTCCTGTTCTTTGTCCTTTTGGCAAATCAGCAGCACATCTTTGGTATCGGCAACAATATAATCTTCCAGCCCCTGCAACACCACCAGTTTTTTATCCGGCACATGCACCACGCATTTTTTGGCATCAAACACAATCACATGATTGCCGGCCACGGCATTTTCAAAATAATCTTTTTCCATGTTTTCCCAGGCGCTGTTCCAGGTTCCCAAATCGCTCCAGCCAAAAGATGCCGGGATGACATAAACATTGTCGGCTTTTTCCATCACCCCGAAATC
>JAEVYV010000008.1 GCA_023392575.1 Bacteroidota bacterium
TCGCCCACAAATAAACTGATCAATCCTTTCTTGCCCTTTTTATATTCTGTTATTTTTTGGGCATGTTTTTCCAAAGCGGAATCAATTAACAAATCAATCTGAGAAGTTTCGGTTTGCAGCCTCAATTCTTTTTCCGCGATAAAGTTTTCAATATCCAGCGTGGGGCGTACAATCAATTCGGGAAATATTTTTTGGGCCGCCGTACCAAAATTGATGTTACCCGCATCAATCAGATTAATTAATTGGGCAATGGCAGCAGGTGGTATACCCAGTTCCTCCATCGTCATTTCATGGGCCGATAAATGATTTCTAACCGGACCCAGGGTCCAGTTGGCAGCGGCTTTGCAGTTGCTGGTATATTGGGTGATGGCGGTAAAATAATTTTCCAGTTCTCCATCGCTGGCCAGTTGAAAAGCATCGTACTCCGGCAGTTGATAGGTTTGCATCAAATTGTTTTTGACCGCCTCTTCTGATGGCGGCATTTGGTTGCGCAGCCCTTCAATCATTTCATCGGTTATAAAAAAGGGCGGAAGATCCGGTTCGGGAAAATACCGGTAATCGTCTTCGTCTTCTTTGGTGCGGATGGCATAGGTGGAAAAATCAGCTTCGTTCAGGCCCCGTGTTTGCTGCAGGATGGGTTCGCCTTTGCGGTGCAGGTCGATCAGCCGCCTGCTTTCCGATTCAATGGCCTTTTTGATAAAGCGAATGGAGTTCAGGTTTTTGATCTCCACTTTGGTGCCCAGCTTTTCCTCTCCTTTTCGGCGCACCGAGATATTGACATCACAGCGCAGACTGCCCTGTTCCATATTCCCGTCACATACGTCTAAATGCCGGACCAACTTTCTTAAAGCGGTTACATAAGCAAAAGCTTCTTCGGCACTTCTGATGTCGGGTTCGGTAACAATTTCCAGCAGCGGCATGCCGGCGCGGTTGTAATCGATGTTGGAAAAATCGCTCTGCTCATCATGCAGGCTTTTGCCGGCATCTTCTTCTATGTGAATGCGGTTGAGTCGGATCTTTTTATTCTGTTTCCCCACCATAACATCCAAATACCCACCCCTGCAAATGGGGGCGGTGTGTTGCGAGATCTGATAGCCTTTGGGCAGATCGGGGTAGAAATAATTTTTGCGGGCAAAATAATTGTGCTGAACGATCTGGCAGTTGCAGGCCAGTCCCAGTTTAATTGCCAGGGCAATGGCTTCTTTGTTCATTTTGGGCAGGGTACCCGGATGGGCCAGGGAAACAATGCTCACCTGCGTATTGGGTTCCTTCCCAAACGTCGTACTGTCGCCGCAAAATAATTTGCTTTTGGTAAGGAGCTGTGCATGCACTTCAAGCCCCACTACTATTTCATAATCATCTATCTCTGCCATTGGAACAAAATTAGGCCATTTGGAGGGTTAAGAGAGGTTAAGATAAAGGTTAAGGTAAAGATTGAGGTTAAGGTTGAAGCAGGCAATTATTGATTTAAGAGCAGGCTGTTTTGACCTTAAAATAAAAAAGCCCCGACATCGGTCAGAGCTTTTTTATTTTATTCTTGTTGAAAGGGGGTAGGCTCGTGCTGAAATTCTCAGCCTTTACCTTAAACGATACCTCAACCTTCTTAAAGTTCTGCTGTTTTGAGCCGGCGGGGCATTTTCACCTCAACGTTTTGGGTTTTGCCATCACGCAGGATTTTAAAGGTGAAATTGTATTTGTCTTTATTGTCCCGGATGGTTCGGGTAATGTCGTCGGTGCTTTTTACCTCTTTGTCGTCAATGCCCAAGATGATGTCGTTTTCTTTGATACCGGCGTTGGCGGCATTGCTTTCATCGTCTACTTCCAGCACTTTTACGCCTTTCCCATCATCGGTATCCTGAATGGACAAACCCAACCGGGGACGGTCACTGAAAACAAAGGAATTTCTCAGGTTTTCAAAAGGCGCCATTTCAATATTGGGCGGCATGGGCGTAGTACTCCGAAACCTGGGTGCTGCTATGGCACTAATGCCCTTCCATTTGTCCAGTTCGGCCGTAGTTTTTTGTTCTTTGCCATTGCGCAGGTAGGTGATGTTTACTTTGTCGCCGGGTTTTTTTGCCCGAACGGCTTCCGACACGTCAGAAGCATCTTCTATTTTTTTGTCGCCGATTTTGGTGATGACGTCTCCTTTTTTCAAACCTGCTTTTTCCGCGGCGCTTTTGCTGGTGACGGCGGCAATCTCGGCTCCTTTATCATTGTCAGTGGTATTTACCCCCAGCATGGCCCTGTTTTCATCCTCCCGGAATAAAGACATGCCCTGATCGTCCAGGTTCAGGCTCCAGGCCCCAGGTGCATGGCTGTTAATGCGCATTCTGTTGCCCCTGATCGTGTTGACGTTGACGCGAACATCTTTATTGTCTTTGGCATCTTTGCCGTTGATTTTTACTTTATCCCCATCTATTTCAATGAGGGTTTTTTCATTGGCATTGCCGTTGCGGGTAATCACAATGGTTTGCATTTCCTTGTCCTTTTCCTTGTTTTGCTGGGCCAGTAAGGCAGAGGGAACGGCAAAGAAGGCGCAGCCAGCAATCAACAACCGCTTTAAAACTATCTTTTTCATAAACTAGATTATTTCTACGTTAAATTTCGTAGATCAAATATAGAGAAGAGTTTTGAATTACGAAAGCCTTCGCAAATGTTAAAATGCTAAAAGGTCTAAAGCAGGTCTTTAACGGTTTGCAGCACAAGTTGAAGGGCAGAAGCGTCCTGTCCGCCGGCGGTTACACCCCAAACCCCTAAAGGGGCTTTGAGAGAGCCTCCTGTATTTCTTTTATGGCTGAATCAATTTTACCTTTTTCAGTTCCCGTTCCCGTAGCAAGAAACTTTTGTCCGCCACCGCCGCCATTAATCAAAGGTGCTATTTGCTCTTTTAGAATTTTATTGCAATCAAAATCTTTGAGGGATTCAGAACATCCAAGTAGGACATTTACTTTATTATTGGCGATGCCAATTAAAAAAGCAACAGCTTTTGGATCTTCACTCTTCTTAATGTCTAATTCCGAGAAGATTTTTTTCAGAACATTCAGGTCAACATCCAAAATGATATCACTATAAAAATCTACAGAATTGATTTCTTTCTTTTTCAGAATGAGCCTGTCAAGTGTTGCATGAGCCTGAAGCGTTTCCAATTGTGTTTTTGTTTTCTGCAGCTCAAGCCTGTCAGTCATCAAATCGCTGATAGCTTTTAAAACATCTTTTGGATTTTTCAGGGATTCTTTAATGTTACGAACCAGATCGAACTGCTGCTCCACATAATCTTCGACCGCAGCACCACTCAGGGCTTCTATGCGGCGTACGCCGGCAGCAACGGCTCCCTCCGAGGTGATTTTAAAGAAACCCAACTCCCCGGTGGCGCCCACATGCGTGCCGCCGCAAAGCTCTACGGAATAGGAGGAATCCATGGTCACAACCCGAACCACATCTCCGTATTTTTCGCCAAACAAAGCCATGGCGCCGGTTTTTATGGCTTCTTCTTTGGGCATAAAGCGGATGATCACCGGAATGTTTTCGCGGATCTTTTCATTGACGATCTTTTCCACCTGGGCTATTTCATCCTCCGTCATTTTGCTGAAGTGGGAAAAGTCAAACCGCAGATAATCGGCGTTTACCAAAGAACCTTTTTGGGCTACATGCGTTCCCAAAACGTTGCGTAAGGCGGCATGCAATAAATGCGTGGCGCTGTGGTGAATGGCCGTTGATTTTCTTTTTAAGGCATCTACTTTGGCAACAACCGTTCCGCTTAGGTCTTCCGGCAACTTGTCCACAATATGAACGATAAGATCGTTTTCTTTTTTGGTATCAACCACTTTGAATGTTGCCCCGTTTATAGCTAACTCCCCGGTGTCGCCCACCTGTCCGCCGCTTTCGGCATAAAACGGTGTTTTATCCAGAACGATTTGGTATGCTTCCTTGCCCTTGGCCTTTACCTTGCGGTATTTTAAAATCCGGGCCTGGGTTTCCAGCGCATCGTAACCCACAAATTCATTTTCGTTCTCATCGCTCAGCACCACCCAGTCTTCGGTGTCAATGGCGGTGGCGGCACGGGAGCGCTGTTTTTGTTTTTGCATTTCGGCATGGAACTCCGCTTCGTCCACCACCAGGTTTTTTTCCGATGCGATCAAGCGGGTCAGGTCAAAGGGAAAACCATAGGTGTCGTACAACTCAAAGGCGTCTTTGCCGGAAATGTTTTTGTTGGCAGAGGCAATGATGTCTTCGATCCGTTTCAATCCTTTCTCCAGGGTTCTTAAAAACGCTTCTTCTTCTTCCCGGATCACTTTCGTTACAAAGGGCTCCTGTTGCTTTAACTCAGGGAATACATCGGCAAACTGATTGGCAATGACAGAGACCAATTGATGCAACAAGGGTTGCGGATAATTCAAATAAGAATAATAATACCGAACGGCCCTGCGTAAAATGCGGCGGATGACATACCCGGCGCCGGTGTTGGCCGGCAATTGCCCGTCCGCAATGGTAAAGGAAATGGCCCGGATATGATCGGCCAGCACCCGGAAGGCAATGTCTGGTTTGCTGTCGGTGCCTTTATATTGTTGTTGGGTGATTTTTTCTATGGCTTCAATGGTGCCGCTGAAGACATCGGTGTCGTAGTTGGAGTTCTTTTCCTGGATCACTCTTACCAGCCGCTCAAAACCCATTCCAGTGTCCACGTGTTTTGCGGGCAGGGGCTGCAAACTGCCGTCCTTAAGGCGGTTGAACTGAATGAACACATTGTTCCAGATCTCGATGACCTGTGGATGATCGGCGTTCACCAGGGTTTTGCCGTCCACGGTTTTTCTTTCTTCCTCGGGGCGGCTGTCCACATGAATTTCCGTGCAGGGACCACAGGGGCCGGTGTCGCCCATTTCCCAGAAATTATCTTTTTTCTTTCCCAGCAAAATCCGGTCCTCGGCAATCCATTTTTTCCACTCGGCGGCCGCCTCTTCGTCTTTGGGCAGGCCTTCTTTTTCGTCCCCTTCAAACACGGTTACATACAAGCGGTCTTTGGGAATGTGCAGCACCTTGGTTAACAGCTCCCAGCTCCACTCAATGGCTTCTTTTTTAAAATAATCCCCAAAGCTCCAGTTGCCCAGCATTTCAAACATGGTATGGTGGTAGGTGTCAACGCCCACTTCTTCCAGGTCGTTGTGTTTGCCGCTGACCCGCAGGCATTTTTGTGTATCGGCAATGCGGGGGTAGGGGGCTTGCTTGTTTCCCAGGAAATAATCTTTGAACTGATTCATCCCCGCATTGGTGAACATCAGCGTGGGATCATTCTTCACCACAATGGGGGCGGAAGGAACGATGTGATGTCCTTTTGTTTTAAAGAAATCCAAAAATGCTTTGCGTATGTCGGCGCTGGTCCTCATGGTCACAATAAAAGATTGATTTTTGCTTTTTATGCCAGTATATTTGTTTTTTCCGCCTTTGCGGGGATGGCAAAGGTAATGATACGTCAATCGCGAATCGTCAATCACCGATTTGAATTTTCCTGTCCTGCGGGTATTTAACGAAGGGTTGGGGCTGAATGATATTCCCGTTGACCGTGCATCATCCAATGACCGTCATGAAAAAGATCAAGTATTTTTATAACACACATACACTTCGCTATGAAAAATTAGTGACCCCCTTCCGGGTAAAGCTGCTGCGGGTTTTTGCTTTTTTGGCGACGGCCTTTGTTACCGCGGCGCTTATTTCTTACTTCGCCTTCCAGTTTGTGGGCTCGCCCAACGAAAAATACCTGCGCCTTCAAAACACTTATTTAAAGCAGGACCTGGAGGACCTGGCCGATTCGGTTGCCCAGATTCAAATGAAAATGGCCGAGCTGGAGAAAAGGGACAACAGCGTTTACCGCAGCATTTTTGAAGCCACTCCCTTGCCCGACAGCGCCCGGGCCACTTTTTTGGAAAAACAACAGGAAATTGCCAAAGTGGAAGGCATGAGCGGAGACGAACTGGTG
>JAEVYV010000047.1 GCA_023392575.1 Bacteroidota bacterium
CCGGATGCTGTTTAAGGCATTAAAAATAAAATGAGGATTGATGTGGGCTTTAATGGTCTTGAGCTCCAATGATTTTACCAGTGCTTCCAATTGCAGGGTGTCCAACTGCTGCTTGCGGCTTTTGGACACATAGTGGTACATAAAGTAAATGCTGTTCCAAATGAACAGCAGGACAAAGGAAGAAGAAAGGTTGTAAAAAAAATGTACATGGAAGGGGGCGGGCTTTCCGGTAGGATAAAAATTATAGTAAGCTTCAAAGGGGGTTTGCACCAATGAAAAAAAGGAAGCAAACAGCAGGGTGAGGATCAGCAACAGGATGATCTGTTGGTTTATGGGGCGGATCAGCAAAGAATTTTTCCGGATTACCTGCCGCATAAAATGCGAGCTGATGATGCCGATCTCCAAAAAAAACAACAAGCGGCACAGCATGGTTGCCTTAAACTGCCCGAAAATGAAAGCAAAAAAAACGTTGATGAGGCCAAAAAGGCCCCATCCCATAATCTGAAAAGTCCAGTATCGGTTCAGCTTGAGCGGCATACTACAAATGTAAGAAGGGGTCTTTGTTAAGTTTTTTCGTAAATGTACTAGTGGAAGATAAGTTTTACAAATGGAAGAACCCCACTAAAAGCGGAAACAAAAATCCTGAGCCAGCGAAAAATAAGGAGTTTTTGGCCTTGCGCAGCCCATTTCCCTCCGGGCTTGCAGCCGCTCCGGCTCACCGGACCGGTTTGACTGACAGTAATCCAACGCGGGTCAATGATCTGTCTTTTGAAACAAAATCGCCTGGTTACAGGCCGGGTAAAAATGCCCTGTTTTTGTTGGAATGTAAGAGCAAACAGCCAACATCAGGCGAACAAGATGATTTAGCCCCGATTTGACAAAAAAGTAAATATTTTTACAGCTTAAAGTATTTGGAATGCAGATAACTGCCGGTCCCTTGTTACAAACGATCAATTCACCCAACGACCTGAAGAAAATTCCGAAAGAACAATTACATCAGGTTTGCGACGAGTTGCGTCAGTACATTATTGATGTTGTGAGTGTGCACGGCGGCCATTTTGCGGCCAGCCTGGGCGTGGTGGAACTCACGGTGGCGCTTCATTATATTTACAACACTCCCTACGATCAGTTGGTCTGGGATGTGGGCCATCAGGCCTACGGCCATAAGATCCTGACCGGTAGAAGGGACAACTTTGTTAGCAACCGCAAGTACAAAGGCCTGAGTGGTTTTCCGAAAAGAAGCGAAAGCGAATACGACACGTTTGGCGTAGGCCACTCGTCCACTTCCATTTCGGCAGCCCTGGGCATGGCCATGGCCGCCAAGTATAAGGGCGAAACCGACCGCAAATCGGTGGCGGTAATTGGCGACGGCTCCATGACCGCCGGAATGGCGTTTGAAGCCATGAACCACGCCGGCGTGGCCGATGCCGACATGCTGATCATCCTCAACGACAACTGCATGGGTATTGATCCCAATGTGGGCGCCCTGAAAGAATACCTCACCGACATCACCACCTCGCATACATACAACAAACTAAAAGATGATGTTTGGAACCTGTTGGGGAAGTTGCCCGTGGGCAAAAACTTTACCCGGGAAATGGCCAGCAAGCTGGATTCCGGCATCAAAGGCATGCTCACCAAAAGCAGCAACCTGTTTGAAGCGCTGAACATTCGCTATTTCGGTCCCATTGATGGCCACAACATCACCAAACTGGTGGACACGCTTAAAGACCTGCGAAAAATTCCGGGTCCCAAGCTGCTGCACATCATCACTGTAAAGGGCAAAGGTTATGCGCTGGCCGAAAAAGACCAAACCAAATGGCATGCCCCCGGCCTATTTGACAAGATTACAGGAGAAATTTATAAAAAGAAATACGACCTGCCCCAGCCGCCTAAATACCAGGACGTTTTTGGCCATACCATTATCGAACTGGCCGAACAAAACAAAAAAATATTCGGCATCACTCCGGCCATGCCCAGCGGCTCTTCGCTGAAGTTTATGATGGAGCAAATGCCCGATCGGGCCTTTGATGTGGGCATTTGCGAACAACATGCGGTAACATTAAGCGCCGGCATGGCCACACAGGGCATGAAGGTGTTCTGCAACATTTATTCGTCCTTCATGCAAAGAGCCTACGATCAGGCCGTGCACGATGTGGCGATTCAAAAACTACCGGTGGTCTTTTGCCTGGACCGCGGCGGTTTGGTAGGCGAAGACGGCCCCACCCACCACGGCGCCTACGATATTGCCTATTTCCGCTGCATTCCCAACATGATCATCTCCGCTCCCATGAACGAGCAGGAGTTGCGCAACCTGATGTACACGGCGCAATTGGAGAGCACCAAACTTCCTTTTGTCATTCGCTATCCAAGAGGCGAAGGGGTCATGCCCGAATGGAAAAAGCCTTTTGAAGAAGTACAAATCGGCAAGGGAAGAAAACTCAGAGATGGAAAAGATATTGCGATTCTTTCGCTGGGTCATCCCGGCAATTTTGCTGCCGCGGCCATTCGGGATTTACGGACAGATGGAATGGCCCCGGCCCATTACGACCTGCGTTTTGTCAAACCCCTGGACGAGGCCCTGCTCCACGAAGCGCTGCAAGCATATCCCAAAATAATTACGGTGGAAGATGGAACGGTAGTCGGTGGCCTGGGCAGTGCGGTAGCCGAATTTATGGCAGCGCACGGCTACAAGAACGACCTGAAGATCCTGGGCATTCCCGACCGGATTATTGAGCACGGCACCCCAAAAGAACTGCACCGCGAATGCGGCTATGATGCAGAAGGAATTGCCGATGCGGTGCGGGAACTGATGCGGGAAAACGTGGAAATGAGCCTTGTTTGATTGCTGCTACCAACTATTTTCCAAAAAGTGTTGTGCCGGAGGTACAACACTTTTTTTATGAAGGCAACAATACACTGCAGTTTCAAAAACTTTGAAACCGTTTGCTTTGAGCTTAGGTTTTAGATCAATATATTGTAGGCATTTAACACTGCGCAACGCCATGAACTTTTTACCTACTGTACTGCGCTTGGGGATTTTAGCAGGTTTGTTTGCTTTGTTTTCAGGCTTTTCTCCGGACATCCAACCAAACCATTCCCTTTTAAAAGGCCAACCATATTTAAAAGATACGTTGCCTGTACCGGAGCAAAATACTGTTTTTGACTCGGTAGAAGTAGAAGCCAGTGTAGATGTGGGTGCCTGGCGCCGGCATCTGGAAAAAGAACTAATGCCGGTAATTAACAAAGCCGCTAAAAAACGGATGAAACCTGGCCAATACACCGTAACGATCCGCTTTCTGGTAGAAAAAGACGGAAGCATTTCGGATGTAAAAGCGTTAAATGATCCGGGTTATGGCCTGGCCCAGGGAGCAGAAAAAGTATTGAAAAAAGGCCCCAAATGGACGCCGGGCAAAATCAACGGCAGAATTGTACGGTCCTATCACTCGCAGGCCATAACTTTTGTCATCAGCCCTTAACTATCATTACAACAACCGCATGTGCTCTTCATCCGTCAGACCTTCCTCTGCTTCGTTGTATTCCACAATAAAATTGTTTTTTCCCTCTCCAATAATGATGCGGAGAAACTTGCCCTGCACCAGCTCCAGCATGGAAAGAAACATAAAAATGGCGTGCACCCGGTTTTCCACCGTCTCAAATACTTTTTCAAACGACAGCGTCCGTTCGCTTTGCGCCTTTGAAATAAGATCGGTTTTGCTTTGTTCGATGGAATAATTATACCGCACCACCGTGTGAATCGGTTTGTTGAAGCGGTCGTGGTAGCGCTGCATCACCCGTTCAAAAGCCTTCATCAGCTTGAACATGGTGATGGTTTGCACCTCCGTGCCCTCGCTGGCTTCTTCGCCAATATGGGAAAGCTCTTTTTGAATATTGCCCCTTTTGATCAGCAACATCCGTTCGGCTTCCATTTCGGCCATCCGGGCGGCGGCCTCCTTGTATTTTTTATACTCCAGAATCTTATCCACCAGTTCCTGCCGGGGATCTATTTCATTGCCCTGGGCATCCACTTCCTTGCGGGGCAGCAGCATTTTGGCCTTGATGCGCATGAGGGTGGATATAAACAGAATGAACTCGCTGGAGAGTTCTATGTTCAGTGATTCCTGTGAATGGATAAAGTCCAAAAAATCGTTGATGATCCTGGTAATGGGAATGTTGTAAATGTCCAGTTCATCTCTTTCAATAAAAAAAAGCAAAAGATCAAACGGACCTTCAAATTGCGCCAATTTTATCTGGTAAGTACTCACAGGTTAAAATTTATAACAAAGAAAAGTCCCGCCGGTTCGACAGGGCGCACCATGACGGGACATAACAAAAATAAGATTTATCATACAAAACCGGGCGGCGGCCTACTTCTTTAACGAGTCCCTGATTTCCATCAGCAGCTTCTCCTGCAGCGAGTATTCGGGCGGCGCCGGGGCTACTGATTCTTTTTTCCTTTTTAACCTGTTTATCCCTTTGATCATCAGGAACAAAACCAGGGCGATGATGACGAATTTGATGACTGCTGCTAAAAAATTACCGTACTTGACCGCTCCCCAAGCCAGCTGGTTCAGGTCTTTGAGATTGGCGGCTTCCAGAGCCGGCGTTAACAACAAGGGGGTAATCACATCTTCCACCAAAGACGAAACAATTGCTCCGAACGCAGCGCCAATGATAACGGCAATGGCCAGATCCACCACGTTTCCTTTTAAGGCAAATTCCCTAAATTCTTTAATGAATCCCATAATTTTAAGTTTTAGTTTACCTAAGGTAAGAATATCGCCTAGCTTATTGGTCTTGTTCTTTTAGGTGTGGGTATTTCATGTTCAGGCTCTTCAGCCTTTCCACCACCGCTTGGGCAATGAGGTATTCTTTGTACCAGTTCTGATCCGCCGGCACAATGGTCCAGGGTACGACATTACAGTTTTGAAACACATCTTCGTACATCTGCATGTATTTATCCCAGTGTTTGGCTTCTGCAAAATCGTTTTTGTTGTACTTCCATTGTTTGAAAGGATCGTCCAGCCTTTCTTCAAACCGCTTGCGCTGCTCTTCGGCCGAAATGTGCAGGTAAAACTTAAAAATCACCGTACTGTTGTGCAGGGTGAGCAATTCTTCAAAATGATTAATGGCGGCAAACCGCTTTTGAGCCGTTTCGTCATCGCACCAGCCGTGCACCCGGGTTACCAAAACATCTTCGTAATGGCTGCGATTGAAGATCTGCAGGGTGCCTTTGGCCGGTGCGTACTGGTGGATGCGCCACAAAAAATCATGGCGCAACTCCTCTTCGGTAGGTACCTTAAACGACTTGACCATCAACCCCTGAGGGTTCAGCGGGCCAAACACTTTGCTGATCGCCCCATCTTTGCCGCTGGCGTCCAGGCCCTGAAGAATGACCAGGGCAGCATGTTTGCTTTCGGCATAAAGCAGTTTTTGCAGTCCATCCAGCTCCAGTAAAAGCTTTTCTGTTTTTTTCTTTGTTTCATTTTTATCCAGCTCCTGAGGAGCCCGGGTGCTGATGGCAGATAAACGGCTCATAAAAAAAATTGTCGTACTCAAATGTAATCCTTCTGCACTTTTGCAAACGATATGTCGAAACAGAAGATCACCAGTTGGGCCATTTTTCTTTTACTGTCCCTCATCTGGGGCAGTTCGTTTATTTTAATGAAGAGGGGGGCCGAAAGCCTGTCGGGCTGGCAAATTGGCGCCCTGCGCATTTTTTCCGCGGGAGCGGTGTTTTTTCCTTTTGCGCTGGTTCACATCCGTAAAATACCCTTAAAAAAACTACCGTTGGTTGTTTTATCCGGGGCTTTGGGCAACCTGTTTCCGGCTTTTTTATTTGCCGTTGCCATTGAAAAAATCGACAGTTCAATGGAGGGCATCCTCAACTCCCTTACCCCGCTTTTTGTCATCATCATAGGGATTCTTTTTTTTTAAGATCGGATACAGGGCAAAAAAATTGCCGGGGTGCTGGTGGGCTTTATCGGGTTGGTTTTTCTAAGCCTGTCTAAAAGTTCTTTAACCGGCAGCGATTGGGGCTATACCCTGCTGATTTTACTGGCCACCCTTTGTTACGGGCTCAATGTAAATGTGGTCAGCCATTATTTGAAAGACGTGAACCCCATGCAAATGGCCACCGTGTCTTTGGCGGTCATGGCCATTCCGGCGGGTCTGGTGGCCTGGCAACAAAACGTTTTTTCCATAGTCCGGTACGACGAATCGGCCCAGTGGTCCATTACCGCTTCGGTTTTATTGGGCGTGGTGGGAAGCGCCCTTGCAACGGCCCTGTTCTATGTTTTGATTAAAAAGGCCGGCGGTCTGTTTGCCTCACTGGTTACCTATGCCATACCCATCGTTTCGATCATTTGGGGACTGCTGGACGGAGAGAACGTAACCACCCTGCAGATCGGATGTCTGGGCGTTATTTTAAGCGGCGTGTATTTGGCCAATAAATGAACGGTGAACAATGAATCATCAATTCGTGTATGCAGAAAGCCATTGCTGCTACACTCAAAAACGGCCCTTCATATAGGCAGCCTTAAAAAGCAATGAGTGGCAAGCCCGCAGGCGTCCACTCATTGCTCGTTATTCATTATTTATTTCTACACGGACATAATTTCTTTTTCCTTGCTCGCCAGGTGCTTATCCACCAGCGCAATGTAGCGGTCGGTTATCACCTGCACATCGGCTTCGGCGTCCTTGGCGGCGTCTTCGCTAAGGCCGTTTTTTTGGGGCGTTTTGGTGGTTTGAATGGCATCCCTGCGAATATTGCGAATGGCTATTTTGGAATGCTCGCCTTCGCCCTGGCACCTTTTAACC
>JAEVYV010000054.1 GCA_023392575.1 Bacteroidota bacterium
CCCGTGTTTTGCAGGTTGGTGACATCGATACCCCATTTACTAGAAAACCGGTTAAAGGAAATGGTATTTAAAAAAGACGTGTTCAGGGCAAGCAAGGCCGTGTCGGTAATTCCGTATTTAAAGGGATTGAATTCAAAATCACCTTTGGCAATGGCCTTTTTGGTTTTTTGCATGGACGTTTGCCAGGCAAAGCGGCCGACAAGTTTAGCAAACCCGCTCATCTGCGACGAATGGAGCACCGCCCTGGGATTAAAGTTGAAACTATAGTTAAGGGTGGTGTACGCTGCTTTGGTAAACTCGTTGGTTGGGATAAAGATGCGAATGAATTTTGCCTGGTCCCGGAAAAGCGCTACTTCGAACTCATTGAGTGTTTGAATGCCGTTGGAATCGTAGTCGTTCCAGGTATACTCCCCCTGCCCCGCCGGCACTTCCAGATAAGCAAAATCCCTGCGCTGCTCCTGCCCTGTTCCCAGTTCATACAAAACATTCCCCGTGACCAGCCCTTTCCATTCGTTGATCAAATACTCTGTTCTTCCCAAAACCGTTTTGTCGTCGTTTTGCCGGGATACCGTTTTGTCGTACACCTTCAGCACACGATACGTGGCATTGAATAAAACCTGGTGCCGGGTGCTTTGGAGCACCTCCGCCTGAAAATTCATGTTGTAGCTTCTGTCTCCCCTGGTTAGTTCTTTCAGGGTGGGATATTTATCGGCACGGGTATAAAACGTCAGGGCATATTTGTTCTTCCGGCTTTCATCTGTTTTTAAATAAGCCGAATACGTATCGAAGGAAAAGCTGGAGAAAGCCAGGCTGTCGTTGAGTTGATGGCGCACTTCATTTTTTTCCAGTGCATATTTAAAACCCAAACGCAGGGAAGCCAGTTGCTTTAATTGCTTGCTCACATCAACGATTGGCCGCAAATACGTGCCCCTGTTTTGTGCATTTTTAAAATGAGTGATCGCCAATTGGTTGTTAAAGGTCCACCCCAGCCAATTGGATGATTGCTGGACGATATTTTGGTACCCCTTGTAATCATCGCTCCGCTGGTAACTCATAAACTGGTAGCTAAGCGACTGATTTTTTTTGTCCTTCAGTCCTGTAGACAAACGCAGGATATTTTCGGTCACGGGTTGCACTACTAACGGTAATCCCCACTCCCTGGAAAATTCCACCTGCCGCAGGCGCTCCAATGGCTTGAACTTTTCCTGCACGTACTCGTAATCAATGCCGGACACCAGTTGCAGCCCCCTTTTGTTTAGTGATGTGGTATTGGCGTATTGGATGCGGGCCGCCATTCCTTTGTCGTCGCCGCCGTCCTTTGGCGAAAAAGTATTGACATCATTGTTGCTCAGAGCAACCTCTGTTTTCAGCAGGTTGTTTTTGTCAATCTGATAATCGGCGCCAAAGCTTAATAGCTGCTGCTTTTTGGGAGTAACCAACACCATCACCGGTTCGAACCGTCCCTGTTTAACGCCATTCACGGGAGGCACGTACCGAAAAACCTTGCCGTTGGCGCCGTTGAAGTCGGGCACATAGTTTCCGTTTCCTTCGCCAAGATCAGAAAACGAAAGGGCATACCGGGCCAGGGAAGAATCGACAGAATAACGGTAAAACGAGTCAACAACCGATCCTGTGGTGTGATATACCTTTTCGTATAAAATCTTGTCCCGGGCAAAGCTGTCCATTGTCACTGTGGAATACAATGCCTGGTTGATGCTGTCGCCTACTTCAAACAAAAACTGCTTTTGCCGGGCATCCAGAACCTGGTTGATCTGGGAGTTTTTGGCATCGCTGTTGTTAAACGCACTGACCCGGAGTTTTAATTTATTATTGATGCCAATTTCCTGGTACGCATACAAATTGGCATTCAAGTAATTCCGGTCGGCGTATTCAAATTCAATTTGAATACGGGAGTCCTTTGTGATCATGCGCCTGTGCATGAAGGTCACTTCCGCCGTGTTGTAGTTAATAATATAATCCCGATCCTCGCCTCTTTGCAGCAGTTCTCCGTCCAGGTATACCCGCTCGGTATTCGCCAGCACAATGAAGAAAAATTCATTGCTGGCGCCCGTCAGCCGGTACGGCCCCTGGTTGCCTTCCAGCCCCTGAAAAACATTTCGGGTAAACTTGCCTTTGGCAATGGAGCCGCTGACCAGGGTGGTGGATTGCAGCGAAGGCGAAATTTGATTGGTTGTTTGGTAGGAAATTCCCTGCAGACGCTTGTAAAAGTTCAGGAAATACATGTTGCTTTGGCGGATGTCAATATCGCCCAGATTCAATTGCCAGTTCTTTTTTTTAAACTGCAGGAACACCTGGTCAAATTCGTTCAGTTGCTGGGTCGTGCCATCGGGCTGAATGGGAATGTTGTTATCGGTCAGCGCGGCGGCTATTTCAATGCTGTCGCCCAACATGCCGTTCAGCTGCAACTGAAAAGTGGAGTTCACCACCGCATCCTGGTTGTTGCCCACCGCAAGCGATCTTCCAAAACTGCCGCTGTACTGAATATTGCCAAAGTCAAAAACAGCTTTTGCGTTTTCACTGGCGCCGGCATTGAACTCGTAGGGCGCCACGTAAACATTGTTTATGACGCTTTCGTAACTTAAACGCTGAACAACTGAATTCAACCGGTACGGGAAAACCCGGTAAGTAATAAGCACACTATCTAGTCGTGGTTTTTCTTTCCAGTGCAAAATGCTCCGGACAAAATCCAGGCGGTAAGCAGCGGTATCCATTTCCGGAATGGAAAAAGTGCTGGGAATGATGCTCAACGTATCCAACAAAACACTGTCGGCGCCAACGGCCAGTTTTTTCACCCGCAGGTTGGATTGGGGAGATGTTTGAAAAGGAAGTTGAGCCCTGCCCTCAATGGTCAAAACAGTCAGTAAACCCAAAAGCAGTATGCGGCTCAAAAGCGTCACTAGTAAAGGTTTTTCACGTATTGTAAAAATGCAACATTTCAACGTGGAAACATAACTTTAATTGCCCTGATTCGACGGGTTCTGAAAATTTGTCGTTCTGTTTTCTTCCTTGCTTTGGACTGCTCTAAATTGAATGCAATAAAAAAGCAGGACTCAAATCCTGCTTGTCTGTTATCATTCGGCAAACATGCTGTCTATTTCTCTGACGATAAACCAGCCGCCAGATAGTCCTTGTGCATACGGGAAATGTTGGTAATGGAAATTTCTTTGGGGCACACCGCTTCACAGGCACCGGTAAATGTACAACTGCCAAAGCCTTCTTTATCCATTTGTGCGACCATGCTCAACACACGTTTCTTTCTTTCGGGCTGTCCCTGAGGAAGTAATGCCAGGTGCGCCACTTTCGCCGAAAGGAACAGGGATGCGGAGGCATTTTTACAAGCGGCTACGCAGGCTCCACAGCCAATACAGGCTGCAGCGGCAAACGAAGCGTCGGCCTTGTCTTTTTCCACCGGAATGGCATTCCCGTCGACCGCGTTGCCGGTATTAACGGAAATAAAGCCTCCCGCCTGGACCATTCTGTCAAATGCAGAACGATCGGTCACCAGGTCCTTAATCACCGGAAAGCCATTGGCTCTCCAGGGCTCCACCACAATGGTATCGCCGTCTTTAAAGGCCCGCATGTGCAACTGGCAGGTGGTCGTTGCATGCCAGGGACCATGCGGCCGGCCGTTAATGTGCATCGAGCACATGCCACAAATACCTTCGCGGCAATCGTGGTCAAAAGCGATGGGATCTTTCCCTTCGCGAACCAAACGTTCGTTCAAAACATCGAACATTTCAAGAAAGGACATTTCCGAGGAAATATCCTGCACCTGATATGTTTCAAATCTTCCGTCGCTTTTGTTGTTTGCCTGGCGCCACACTTTTAGTGTGAGATTCATAGTGTAATGTTCCATTTCAAAAATTTGAGAATTTGGCAATTTGAAAATTTGAAAATGCAAATCCAATTAGCCAAATAAAGTTTCTAAATCCATTTTTTGACGAAGCAATGATTTTAGAAAGTATTTTTATAATCTCATCAAGATCAATTCTCAATTGTTTATCAAAAACATACGATTCGCTTCTTTCACATAAAATCAACCAATACAAAGTCTCACTTGCTTCCTTCGCTGCAATTTTCATTTTATGAATAAAATCAGCTTTGCTCTCTGCGTTTTGGGCTTCAAATACATTTGCTCCGATCGAAGTGCCAGAACGCAAAAGTTGTTTTGCAATGACATATTTTTTTGCTTGTGCAAGAGCTTCGCAGTGTTTGATAACTGAAAGAGAAAAATTTATTGTTTTGTCTACAATTACATTCTCTTTATCATTTCTCATAATTCGAACATTTGAATGTTAGGTAATTGGTTTCATTTCCAAATTACCACATTTTCAAATTTTCAAATTACTTGTAACTTCTCTGCGTTGGCTTCACCACATCGTAAACCAGCGGCTCTTTGTGCAGCTGCCAGTTCTCATCGCCCTTGAACTCCCATGCGCCTACAAACATAAATTCGGCGTCGTGACGCAAGGCTTCGCCATCCTCCGTTTGGTGCTCTTCGCGGAAGTGACCACCGCAGCTTTCGCTTCTTTGCAATGCATCCATGCACATCAACTCACCCAGCTCGATAAAATCGGCCACCCGGCCGGCTTTGTCCAGTTCGGGATTGAATTCGTTGATGTTGCCCGGAATTTTAAGATCACTCCAAAACTCTTTTCTCAACTGGCGGATCTCCTGAATGGCCTCCTGCAAACCCTGAGCGTTACGGGCCATGCCGCATTTTTCCCACATAATCTTTCCCAACCGCTTGTGCAGGCTTTCCACGGTTTGCGAACCTTTGATGCCCATCATTCGTTCGATTCTTTCCCGAACCGCTTTTTCCGCTTCTTCAAACGCCGGATGCGAGGTGGGGATAGCGGCGGTACGGATGTCGTCGGCCAGGTAATTGCCAATGGTATAGGGAATGACAAAATAGCCATCGGCCAGGCCCTGCATCAAAGCAGAAGCTCCCAGGCGGTTGGCACCGTGGTCAGAGAAGTTGCACTCACCCAGGGCGTACAGACCCGGAATGGTGGTCATCAACTCGTAGTCTACCCAAAGGCCGCCCATGGTGTAGTGCACCGCAGGATAAATGCGCATCGGCACTTCGTATGGATTTTCACCTGTGATCTTTTCGTACATATCAAACAGGTTGCCGTATTTTTCTTTAACCACTTCCTTTCCTAACTCGGTAATGGTTGCCGCATCGGCATGATCGAGGTTGCGTTTGCTGACTTCAATCTTACCGTAACGCTGAATGGCCGCAGCAAAATCCAGGTATACGGCCTGCTTGGATGAGCCTACGCCATAACCAGCATCGCATCTTTCCTTGGCAGCCCTGGACGCCACATCACGGGGAACCAGGTTACCAAAGGCAGGATACCTTCTTTCCAGGTAATAATCTCTTTCGTCTTCCGGAATGTCTTTCGACCTGCGGGTATCACCTTGTTTTTTAGGCACCCAAATTCTTCCATCGTTCCGCAGCGATTCACTCATCAGCGTCAGTTTGCTCTGATGTTCTCCGCTAACCGGAATACAGGTGGGGTGAATTTGTGTGTAACAGGGATTGCCGAAATAAGCGCCTTTCTTATGGGCTTTCCAAATGGCCGTGGCATTGCTGCCCATGGCATTGGTAGAAAGATAAAAGACGTTTCCGTATCCGCCGCTGCACAGCAACACGGCATGACCAAAATGTCTTTCCAGCTCACCGCTCACCAAATCTCTGGCAATGATGCCCCGGGCCTTTCCGTCAATCATCACCAGTTCCAGCATTTCGTGGCGGGTGTGCATTTCCACATTCCCCAAAGCCACTTGCCTTTCCAGAGCCTGGTAGGCGCCAATCAGTAATTGCTGACCGGTTTGGCCGGCGGCATAAAACGTACGTTGCACCTGTGTACCACCAAAGGAACGGTTGCTCAACAAGCCACCATATTCCCGGGCAAACGGAACACCCTGCGCCACACACTGATCAATGATATTGGCACTCACTTCGGCCAGACGGTAGACGTTGGCTTCGCGGGCACGATAGTCGCCGCCTTTAATGGTATCATAAAAAAGACGGAACACAGAGTCTCCGTCGTTTTGATAATTTTTTGCTGCATTGATGCCCCCTTGTGCTGCAATGGAGTGTGCACGGCGGGGAGAATCCTGAAAACAAAATGCTTTTACCTTATAACCCAACTCTCCCAGAGAAGCGGCGGCAGAAGCCCCGGCCAAACCAGTGCCCACAACAATAATCTCCAGCTTACGTTTGTTGGCAGGGTTCACAAGCTTCACATGCGACTTATAATCTTCCCATTTTTTTTCTAAGGAACCTGCAGGAATTTTTGCGTCAAGCATAAATCAATTTGAAAATTTGAAAATCTGAAAATATGCCAATGATATTTTTATATTGTCAGCTTTAGTCATGTCAGCGGCATGCCCCTACTAATACGGGCTCACCCAATTCAGGTACATACTGATGGGCATCAGGGCAAACAACACACAAACAATAATGGTGAATCCATAGCCCAATGCCTGCAACATGTTCAAGTATTTTTTATTGTGCACCCCCATGGAACGGAAGGCACTTTGAAATCCATGAAACAGGTGAAAGGCCAGAGAAGCCACCCCCAACAAATACAACAGCACAATTACCGGATGCTGAAAGACCTCGTACATGCGCAGGAACAAATTATGTGTTTCTGTATAGCCATAAGTTACCGGCTCCAGATTATGTGTTACTCTTGAAGGCACCCAAAAATGCGAAATATGCATAATCAGGAACAAAAGAATCAATGTGCCCAGCAAAGCCATGCTGCGACTGTACCATTTGCTGCCCCGGTTCCCCAAGGACACTTGATAACCCTGCTTGCGCATGGCCTTGTTTTTGGCTTCAATAGCATATCCCTGTACGATATGTAAGATGATAAAGGCAAAAAGCCCGATTTCCATAATGCGGATCACCAGAGACGCTCCCATAAAATGGGCAGCCCGGTTAAACATGGAACCATTGTCGTTGGGATTGAAAATAGAAAGATCATTAAAAATACAGGCATTGAGGCCTACGTGCACCAGCAAAAAACTAATTAAAAATAAACCCGTTAACGCCATCACTATTTTTCTACCAACAGCGGACGTGAAGAAATACGACCATTTCATAAGCTATAGGAAGGGGTTGAAAAATTTGACGCAAAGGTAAGTGCTGAACGGGAAAAAAATGAACAATTCACCAAACAAGCCTGAGATTCTTCTTTTACCAGCATCCAAAAAAGCGACAAATCGGCCACAAACGTTCAGCGCAAAACCTTGCTCAAACACCCACCATCCGCGGGTTTACATGGGCAAGCGCCGGTTTAACTCCTCATCAATTTTTTTGAATAAATGAAAGGGTTTGTAAGTTCGCCACTCGGGGAAATCCATTAACTCTACGTAGTAATTAATCTTTGCTTTTTTGAAATCATGCTGTGTGGCTTCGGGCATATTGAGGCACACAACCCACCCGTTGTTGTCGCTTACGTCCTCATACCACTCCTCGTAATAATCCCTGTCGCCGCTGTGAAAGTTCAATACGTTTTCGGCGATCAAAATAAATTTGGTGATGCCCTGGTACACAAACTCATCGATCACGTCACGCTTTAAGGTCATGATGTCGTTTTCGATGGCATCGTTCCACTCGCCGATCAGTTCCAGGATGACGTAGCGCTCCTCGTAATTGGCTTGCAGCACTTTCAAGTATAGCGTACGGCTGCCAAACTCATCCCATTGCGGATGGATGTAAAAATTGTAAACCGTTTGGGTAAACTCAAACTCAGAATATTCCCTTTGATAAAAAGGAGACTTTTTATCTTCTTCGCTGACATAAATGTGCCGCCAGTTGTAAAATGGTTCAATGTCGTGCATACCCAATGCGCAATTAAATCGTTTGAAAATTTGAAAATGATGTGCTCAAGTTCAAACTTTCCTTGCCTGCCCAGTGTTTTGAACCTTGAAGTGTGTGGCCAACCGCCGCTATACAGCCCGGCTGTTGGCCACACAGCATCATTCAATTTAAGAACGTTTCTGATCAGTAAAGCCGGTTGTTTGCGCAACCGCCTTCAGCGTTGCAAATTATCAAATTTTCAAATTGGCATTATCAACGGCCTTCTTTACGCTGCCATGTTTTAACAATAATTCTTTGGCTTTTTCGTAATCGGTCAATCCCAAATTATCCATTATCATTTTTGTGCCACGATCAATCAGCTTTTCATTGGTCAGTTGCATGTTCACCATTTTGTTGTCCTCTACCCTTCCCAACTGAATCATAACGGTGGTGGAAATCATGTTCAGGATGAGTTTTTGCGAGGTGCCGCTCTTCATTCTTGTGCTACCTGTTACAAATTCCGGCCCTACCTCTGCTTCGATGGGAAAATCAGCCACATCGGTCAGGGGCGACCCCGGATTGTTGGTAATACAGCCGGTAACAATGCCTCTTTTCTGACATTCTTTTAAAGCACCAATTACATAAGGCGTGGTGCCGCTGGCAGCAATGCCTACTACCACATCCTTGCTGTTAATATCGTGCTGCATCAGATCCAGCCAGCCCTGCTCCGAACTATCCTCTGCGTTTTCCACCGCCTTGGTTATGGCATCTTCGCCTCCGGCAATAATGGCCACTACCAGTCCGTAAGGGACGCCGTAAGTGGGGGGACATTCGCTGGCATCTACTACAGCCAAGCGGCCGCTGGTGCCGGCGCCAATGTAAAACAGTCTTCCGCCGGCCAGCATTTTATCCGTGATGGCGCTCACCAGTCTTTTGATTTGCGGTATGGATCTTTCTACCGCTTCGGGAACCGTTTTGTCTTCGTGGTTGATGTTGGTCAGGATCTCGCTGATCGTCATTTTTTCCAAATGCCTGTACTTGCTTGATTGCTCTGTTATTTTTTCAAAATTGCTCATGAAAGAAAAAGTATAGATTTAAGTTTATGAGTTAGAAGGTATGGTCTGAGGCTGCTGCAAGGCATTTCAGGACTCGTGAAAGGCCACCAGCCCCTGCATGGGATTTTTGAGGATGGTTCCCAATTCAAATTCGTATGACTGACACAGCTGTTGTATAACATCTTTGAACCCATCTGCCACACTGCCCACAAAGCTTACCGGATGTTTCCAAACTTCGCTGTATTTGCACAGGTGTTGAAAGAAAAAATCGTTCAGTCCGTCTTCAATGATATTCTCAATCATATAATGGCCCCGGTTTTCGGCGAGAAACATAGTAAAGCTGGCCAGGTAACGATTGGGCAAGGGCTTTTTGTAAACGTTGTCCAGAATCTCCACGCTGTTCGTCACAAATTTGGCATCGAAACGGGCCCGCAGGTCTTCGTCAAACGTATCGTACAAATAGTACTGGATCACTTTTTTCCCCAGATAGGCGCCGCTTCCCTCGTCTCCCAAAACATAGCCAATACCCGGACTGTTCTTTATGATATTCTTCCCGTTGTAATAACAACTGTTTGATCCCGTACCCAAAATACAGGCGATCCCATTTTCGTGGCTGCAAACGGCCCGGGCAGCCGCCATCAGATCGGTATTGACCTCTACCTGAGCCTGCTGAAAAACTTTTTGCAATGCTTTTTTGATGCTTTTGGCATTCTCAGGGTTGGCGCAACCCGTTCCATAATAATAAATGTCTTCAACGGCAACGTCTTTCAATTTACTGGCCAATTCATTCTGCACCAGCTCGGCTACCTGCTCGGTATTTAAAAAATAAGGGCTGATGCCCTGGGTGAAAAAGGTTTCTTTTTTTCCATTGTGAATCAAAACCCATTCTGCCTTTGTCGCTCCACTATCGGCAATTAATCGAACTCCCATGGTTTAAAGTATTGTTGAAATATAGCTTGAATATCCTATCATTCTTTCAAAACAACTATTTTGCAATAATTTACAAAGTAACAGCAGACGATGAGGAATAAAAAATTACAGGTTTGGCTTCCATTGATTTTTTCTTTGGTAATGATTTGCGGCATGTTCTTCGGCTTTAAACTGCACCAGCAAACCGGCAGCAGAGACAGCTTTTTCAAAAAAGACAAAAGAACAGCCCTCCAGGAAGCGTTGGACCTGATCCAGGACCGCTATGTGGATTCGGTGAAAATGGACTCTTTGCAAAACGATGCGTTGAACGATGTGATGAGCCATCTTGACCCCCATTCGGTTTACATTCCGGCCTCCAATCTCAGCGAGATGAACGAAGACCTGGTCGGCAACTTTCAGGGCATTGGCATTGAGTTCAACATTTTTGAAGATACAGTTCATGTGCTCTATGTTGTTCCCGATGGGCCCAGCGATCAGGCGGGCTTGCACATCGGCGACAAAATCTTAAAAGTAAATGATTCTTCCGTTGTGAGCAAAACTCTTCCGAGTGCCGACATCCGGAAAATGATCAGAGGCGCCGGAGGCTCCACGGTAAAACTAACCCTGTTGCGTGGCTCCACCATTCAGTACTACAATGTAACAAGGGGCACCATTCCTTTGCCTTCGCTCGACGCAGCCTACATAGTAGCAGACAGCACGGGCTACATCAAGCTCAATAAATTCTCCGAAACAACCTACAAAGAATTTATGCGGGCCATGGAGCAGTTGCAAAAAAAAGGTATGCAAAAACTGATTTTGGACCTCAGGGGCAACGGGGGTGGGTTTATTACCCAGGCCACCAATATTGCCGATGAATTTTTGGACGGCAACAAACTGATTGTGTACACCGAAGGCACCAATATCAAAAGACAGGAATACCGCGCCGGCAAAGAAGGGGTTTTTGAAAAAGGGAAACTGGTGGTATTGGTAGATGAACTGACCGCCAGCGCCAGCGAAATTTTGGCCGGCGCCTTACAGGATTGGGACCGGGCCACCATTATTGGCAGAAGAACCTTTGGCAAAGGCCTGGTGCAAGAGCAGTATGGACTGACCGATGGTTCGGCCATTCGCCTGACCGTGGCCCGTTATTTCACCCCCTCCGGCAGAAGCATTCAACGTCCGTACGATAAAGGCAAAAAAGTGTACATGGAAGACCTGTACGACCGCTACGAACACGGAGAAATGCTGACGGCCGATTCCATTCATTTTTCCAAAGACAAGGTTTACAAAACCAATGGCGGCAAAACCGTCTACGGCGGCGGCGGCATTATGCCTGATGTTTTTGTGCCCATTGATACCAGCTTATTTACCCGCAACGTAACCAAACTTTATCTTGACGGCCGCTTTAACAATTTTGTTTACAAGTATTATATCAGCCATTTGCCGGAGTTCAACCAGTACAAAACACCCGCTGATTTGGCTTCAAAATTTCAAAATACGGCCGATGCCTGGGACCAGTTGGTCAAATATGCTCAGAAAGACAGCATTAACCTGACCAAGGTTCCCGAACTGGACAGGGAAAACATTCAACACCGCATTAAGGCCTACCTGGCCCGGTTAAAATGGAGAACCCAGGGTTTTTATGAAGTGTATAACCTGTACGATCCCATTGTTCAAAAAGCAAAAGAAACACTGACAAAATAAAAAAAGACTCCCGTTTGGGAGTCTTTTCCTTTAGAGTTGAACCGCTCAAATAGCATCGTTTTTCCGGTTCATCCATTCTTTTTTTTCAATGGCATAGGAAATGATCAGTCCCAGCCCACCGCCAATGGCAATCAAGGAAAAATAAATGGCGGGGTTATCATCGTGGCGGCTTGTTCTGATATTGAGATCAATAATATAAGCGACAAGTAATCCCAAACCGGCGCCAACAAATAACAAACCGTTTTTGAGGCTGCGGTAAGGAGCCGGACGATTCGCATATTCTTTAGGATTAAAGCCTTTTTCCAGCATGGCCAGATTTTCCCTTGTTCTAAGATAATAGATGCCGAAGATCATAGCGAAAGCACCTAAAGAGATTAAAATCGGAATTAAGAAAGGAGACATAAATTAATTTTTATGGTTTAGAATTTTGTTTGGTTGCAGCCCTTTTAAAAGCATTTGAACTATCTGACTACAGCTTGTTGACCCAGGTTACAGATAAGTTCAACTTTTTTAAGAACTGGTTTTCAAAACATAAGACGGCGGCTTTTACAGCCCGGTTACAGTCGTTTGCCACAAAATTCAGGGGATGAAAATAATATAAATATGGAGCTGATCTGTTTTTTCGGTTTCTTTCTATTTCCCCAGCAGACACAATCAGATTCAACCTCCTTAATTAATAAAAGGGCGGCACTCTTACCC